>JAYNIL010000017.1:0-31355 GCA_038109085.1 Chloroflexota bacterium | reverse complement strand
TGTGTTCTTGGTGGAGATGGGGGAGAGTCGAACTCCCCGTCCAAGAGACACCAAGCGCGGATGTACTACAGGCTTGTCCGGCGGTTTGTCGACACGTCCTGAGCGTCCACCGGCGGACTCTCCGAACGCCTCCCGCGGAGTCTTAGGCGGGCCCTAGCGGTATCGGGCTTCGCAGCACCCTGGCTGTATATCGCCTCCAGCCACCGCCAGGGTGGGTGACCGGGACGTGACTACGATTGGTTACGCAGCCAGTGCGAGTTCGCGCTCGCCAGTTACTTTTGTGCCACCTTTTTATCGAGTGGGCGGTGAACTCGGCCTGCAATCCTGCCCAGTTGATCCCCTGTCGAAACCACGCATCCCCCTGAGAGTGATACTTTAAGTATACCACATCAGGGGAGGGGTGGCCCGGTAAGCCCTCTCGCGCGAGCACTCATCGGGTAAGTCTTTAGACTAAGCGCATGGAGCATGCCGAACAGAAAATCAAACGGCCTGACGTATGGCCCGCCCGATCTCCCGGTCGGTCTCGCGCTGCTGGATCGCCTTGCGCTTGTCGTACTGGCGCCGCCCCTTGGCCAGCCCCAGCTCCACCTTGGCGTGATGGCCCTTCAGGTACATGCGCAGCGGCACGATGGTCAGGCCCTTCTGCCCAGCCTGCCGAGCGAGCTTGATGATCTGCTCCTTGTGCATCAGCAGGCGGCGAGTGCGCAGTGGCTCGTGGTTCCACGGCCCACCGGACTCCCAGGAGGCGATATGCAGGTTCATGAGCCACGCCTGCCCGTCGCGCACCACCGCATACGCGTCGCGTAGGTTCACGCGCCCCGCGCGCACCGACTTGATCTCAGTGCCCGTGAGGGCGATGCCCGCCTCCACGCGCTCCAGGATGTCGTAGTCGAAGCGGGCGCGCCGGTTGTCGGCCACGGTGACGATGCGCGGGCCCTGCTCGGCGGGCTTGGCATCGGGCTGCTTTCCCTTCTTTGCCACGCCTAGCTCCCCAGCTGCCTGCGCAACTGCTCGATGGCCGCGTCCAACTGCGGGTCGCCGCCGGGCCCGGTCGGGGCCACGTCGCCCAGGCCGCACAGGTCATCCAGTGCGCCGGTGAGCGCAGGCACCTCGCCCAGATCATCGGCATCCTCACCATAGGCCGTGCACAGGTCCGCGGTGAGCCCGCCGATGCGCACCAGCGCAGGGCTGAGCCCCGAGGCGTCCACCGTGATGTCCGGTTCCAGCCCCTGGCCCTCGATCAGGTGCCCGGAGGGGGTTAGCCAGCGCGCGGTGGTGACGTAGAGCCCTGCGCCCGAATCCAACTCCTCCAGCAGGTTCACCGACCCCTTGCCATAGGTCTGGGTGCCGATGAGCAGTGCGCGGCCGTGGTCCTGGAGCGCACCCGCAGTGATCTCCGAGGCCGATGCCGAGTAGCCGTTGACCAGCACCACCAGGGGCAGGTTGTACGCCGTGCCCTCGCCGGTGACGGGGTAGGGATCCTCGGTACCATCGGCGTGGCGCCACAGGAACACGTTCCCCTCGGGGATGAACTCGCTCACCACGGCGATGGCGGCGTCCACCAGCCCGCCGGTGTTGCTGCGCAGGTCCAGAATGAGCCCCTTGGCCCCGGCGGCCCGCAGTTGGGCTATGGCCTCACGCAACCCGGCGGCGGTCTGCTCGTTGAACCCATCCAGGCCGATGTAGCCGATGTCCTCGGACTGGATGCGTCTGCTCACCGAGCTGAGGTGGATCGTATCGCGCACCACGCTGATCTCCACGGGCGCCACCGAGCCCGCTCGCTGCATCCGCAGCACCACCGTGGTGCCCTTGGGCCCGCGCACCCGCGCCACCACCTCCAGAAGCGACTCACCCTCGGTGGAGACGCCATCCACGGCGATGATGTAATCGCCCGGCTGGATGCCGGCGCGCATGGCGGGAGAGTCCGGCAGCGGACCCAGCACCATCACCCGGCCATCCCGGACGGTGAGTTCCGCGCCGATGCCTTCGAAGTCGGCGTCGGCCCCGCGCAGGCTGGCCGAGAAGTTCTGGTACTGCTGTGTAGACAGGTAGGAGGTGTACGGATCGTCCAGTGAATCGATGATGCCCTGTATCGCCGCATCGTTGAGCGCCTGCCGGTCCAGCTTGGTCTGGTCCACGTAGTTGTCCTGCAGACGGCGCACCACGTCCTCGGCGCCGGTCAGCACGGGCTCGGGGCCGGAACCGGAACACGCGGTTAGCAGCGCGGAAAGCGCAAGCGCGGCGAACAGCCAATGGAGCAACGGTCGCATCGACGTCACCGGTGGAGAAGGAGTAAGGCGCCTAGCGCCGCGCGCAGCGCCTCCTCGTTCATTCTACCCCAGGGGTTCCAACGCGAACGGCAGGGGATACACATCGACCTCGGCCGCTACGGGCAACCCCCTATTATTTGACATAACATCAATAGGGCGCGTTTTAGTGATGCCTGGCCTAGACGGCGGCTCGGCCCCCTGCTGCCTATCGAGAGCCTCAGAAGAGTGCTTGACGTGGAAGGCCCTTAGAGGCCCCTCTCGGCCATCGAGACAGCCTAAAGCCCCATCGGAGCGATCAGAGGGGTCTGCGGCGTCAGCGCGCTGAGAGCCATCCCTTCGCGTCGTTGCCGTCTTCGATGCCCCCCATGTACCAAAAGTCACCGTCGGGGCCGGACTTGCGCGCACGCATCTCCTCGAAGTCCAGCACCACGGTCACCTCGTCATCGCAGGCCACCTCGACGGTGCGACCATCGGAGGAGACGATCTTGCGCGGGGTCTGCTCGAACACGTTTCCCGGGCCCACGTGCAGCTTGAGGGCCGGCTCGATGGACAGGATGGACAGCGTGTTGCGCATGCGCTGTCCATCCACCACCGAGAACCCATCGGCATCGCAGGAGAAGAACGGCTTGGCGGGAAGTTCGAAGAATCCATCCATAAGCGACTCACACCATCCCTGAGAGTGAGGCTATCCGCGTGCGGCACCCTCGGCCTCGGCGCTGGTACGGGCCAGCACCGTGGCGATGGCTTCCCTCAGCTCATCCAGCCCCAGTCCGGTGGCAGCAGACGTCAGCACCGCCGTCGCACCGCCCACCGAGGCCAGGAAGCTGCGGTCTACGCCAGGGTCCAGCAGGTCGGCCTTGTTCAGGGCCAGCACCCGCGGCTTAGCCTCCAGTTCCAAGTCTGCCAGGATGGACTCCACCACCTCCACGTGTTCCGGTGCATTGGGATGACCGATATCCACCACATGGAGCAGCACGTCCGCCTCGCCGATCTCCTCCAGCGTTGCCCGGAATGCAGCCACCAGGGCCGTGGGCAGCTTCTGGATGAACCCCACGGTGTCGGTGAACAGCACCGCATCGTCTCCGGGCATGTGGACGCGGCGCGTGGTGGGGTCCAGCGTGGAGAAGAGCTGGTCACGGGCCAGCACCCCCGCCTGGGTCAGCGTGTTGAGCAGTGAGGACTTGCCCGCGTTGGTGTAGCCCACCAGCGCCACCACCGGCATGCGCATGCGACGGCGCTGGGCCCGGTGCTGCGCGCGCTGGGAACGTACCCGCTCCAGCTCGCTCTTCATACGGTGGATACGCTGGCCGACGAGGCGCCGGTCCGTCTCTATCTGCGACTCGCCCGGCCCCCGTGTACCGATGCCGCCGCCCAACCGCTCCAGGTGGCTCCACTGGCCAGCCAGGCGTGGCAGCAGATATTCGGCCTGCGCCAGCTCGACCTGCAGGCGTCCCTCGCGGGTGCGGGCGTGGCGGGCGAATACGTCCAATATCAGCGCGGTGCGGTCGATGACCTTCACCCGCTCCTTGAAAGCGCGCTCCAGGTTGCGCTGCTGGGTGGGCGTGAGCTCGTCGTCGCAGATGAGCGTGGTGAAGCCCAGCGCCTCCTGGAGCACCAGCAGCTCCTCCAGCTTGCCGGAGCCCACGTAGGTGTGGGAGAAGCGCTCCAGGTTCTGGGAGACGGTGCCCACCACCTCCGCGCCCGCTGTTGCGGCCAGCTGGGCCAGTTCCGCCAGCGAATCGGCCGTGCTCCAGGGTGAGCGCTGCCCTTTGAGGGCAACGCCCACCAGCACGGCCTGCTCGGGCCTCGCCTGGGTCTCGACGCCGCTGCGTGCGTGCTTGGAGATGGAGGGGTCCCCTGCCCGCTAGGCCTTGGGCTTGGAGGGCAGCCGCCAGCCCTCGAGGCGCTTGAGGCCCTCCTCCACGCGCTCGTCGGGCGTGGTGAGGGAGAGGCGAATGTACCCCTCGCCGGCCTCGCCGTAGCCACGACCCGGCGTGACCACCACGGCGTGCTTGTCCAGCAGTTCGGTGGCAAGGGCCGCACTGGTCCAGCCGTCGGGGCAGCGCGCCCACACGTACAGGCCGGAGACAGGCTTGTTCACCGTGAGTCCGATGCCGCGAAGCACCTCGACCATGCGGTCGCGGCGGCGCCGGTATATCTCGTTGTTGGCGTGGAGCCACTCGTCGGTGGTCTTATCCAGGGCCTCGATGCCCATGTACTGGATGGCCTGGGGGATGCCCGAGTCCAGGTTGGACTTGACCCGCACCAGCGCGTCGATGAGCTGGGCGTTGCCAACGGCCATGCCCACGCGCCAACCGGTCATGTTGTAGGTCTTCGAGAGGGAGTGGAACTCGATCCCCACGTCCTTGGCGCCGGGCGTCTGGAGGAACGAGGGGGCAACGTACCCGTCGAAGGTGACCTCCGAGTAGGCGGCGTCGTGGCAGACCGGGATCTCGTACTTCTTGGCGAAGGCCACGACCTCCTCGAAGAACTCGGCCGTGGCCAGACCCCCCGTGGGGTTGTTGGGGTAGTTGATCCACATGACCTTCGCCTTGCGGGCGATGTCCTCCGGGATGGCCGCCAGGTCCGGCAGCCACCCGCGCTCCTCGGAGAGCGGCATAAGGTAGGAGGTACCGCCTGCGAACATGGTACCCACGGCGTACACGGGGTAGGCCGGGTCCGGCACCAGGGCGATGTCCCCCGGGTCGATGAGGCACAGAGCCATGTGGCCGATGCCCTCCTTGGCCCCGATAAGCGGCACCACTTCCTTGTCGGTCAGCTCCACGCCGAAGCGGCGCTGGTACCAGTTGGCGATGCTCTTGCGCATGGCCGGGAGGCCATCGGACTCCGGATAGCGGTGGTTGGGGGCGTCTTCAGCCGTGCTCTTGAGCGCCTCCAGGATGTGCTGCGGGGTGGGGATGTCCGGGTCGCCGATGCCGAAGGAGACCACGTCCACGCCCTTGGCGCGCTTCTCCGCGATCCTCCGGCTGATCTCCAGGAAGAGGTACGGGGGGAGTTTGTCGAGCCGGTTCGCGAGTGCCATGAAACCTCCGAAGCGTGGGGAAGTGCCGCACTGCCCTGGTCTCCCCGGCGGGGGGCGGGCAGCGCGGTGCGATTCTACGGGAGCAGGCCGGATGACGGAAGGGCGGCCCTAGTCGGGCAGCTCGCCAGAGAAGACCTCCACGGCATCGCCCTCCATGAGCACGGGGCCGTGACCAGGCCAGGTGATGGTGAGCTCGCCGCCAGGCACCATCACGCTCACGCGGTTGTCCACCCACCCATGCAGCCGCGCCGCCACCACCATGGCGCAGGCGCCGGTGCCGCAGGCGAGGGTCTGGCCGGAGCCGCGCTCCCAGGTGCGGGTGACAAGATGCGTGCGAGAGGCCACGTTGACGATGTGGAAATTGATGCGCCGCGGGAACGCCGCGTGGTGCTCCATCAGCGGGCCCAGCCGCGCCAGGTCCACCCCGGACACGGGCTCCTGGAGGAACGCAGTGACGTGGGGGTTGCCCATGGACACGCCCGTAACGAAGAAGGTCGCTCCGTCCACAGCGGCGGCGGCGTCGAACACCAAGTCGGCTGGGCCAACACCACTGGCCGTCAACACCGACTGGTCCAGTGCCGCCAGGTCCGATGTACCTAGGCGGGCCGGGTTCACCGGGATGTCGGCGGCGCGCAGCACGGGCGCGCCCATGTCCACCACCGCGCCCACGATGCGCCCGCCCTCCAGCACAGGGGTGATGGTTTTCACCCCCGCGCCCGTCTCCACCGCCAGGCTCCCGCCGTGCAGCTCGGCGAGGCCCCGCTCCACGGCGAACTTGGTGAGGCAGCGGATGCCGTTGCCGCACATCTCACCTTCGGAGCCGTCGGCGTTGTACATGCGCATACGGATACCGGCTACGGCGGAGGGGGCGGCCACGATGAGCCCATCGGCGCCAATGCCGAAGTGCCGATCGGACACCCGCACGGCGAGTGACGGCCAGTCGCGCTCGCCCTGCGTACCGTCAACGTAGATGTAGTCGTTGCCCGCGCCCTGCAGCTTGGTGAACCGCAACATCGCCCTCATCCGTATGTTGGCACTATTCTAACGCCCATGCGCGCCGCCATCGCCCGCCGCCTCCCCTTCTCCTACGGCTGGGTCATCGTCGCCCTGGCCGCGATGGGTGGAGCCTTCATCTCCGGCGTCACCTCCTGGGGCCTCGGCGTATTCGTCACCCCCATGCAGGAGGAGCTGGGGTGGGGCCGCGCCGCCTTCTTCCTGCCCCTGGCCATCGGCGCGGTGGTGGCCGGTGTGGCGGGCCCCCTCACCGGCCCCTTGCTGGACCGCCGGCACGGCCCCCTGGCCTGGTTCCTCACCGGCGCCCTCACCTTCTCCGCCTCCCTGCTGGCCCTGCGCTGGGTGGAGGGCCTGTGGGCGTACTACGCCTGGTTCGGCGTGGTGGGCGGCCTGGGGCGCTACGGCCTGTTCACCATCCGCTCCGTCATCCCCAAGTGGTTCATCCGGCGCAGGGGGCGCGCCATCGCCGTCATCGCCTCCGGAACCAGCCTGGGGCCCCTGCTCTTCCCCGCCGCCATCCAGGCGCTGGTGGAGGCCGTGGGCTGGCGGGATGCGTGGTGGGTCATGGGCCTCATCTCCCTCACCCTCCTGGGGCCCGGCTCCCTCCTCGTGGCCCGCCAGCCAGAGGACCTGGGGCTGGCGCCCGAAGCGCCACGGACCCCCTCCCCCACCGGCCTAGCGGAGGACGAACCTGCCTTCACCCGCCGCCAGGCCTTGGCAACGCCCACCTTCTGGCTTCTGGTGGGGGCCATCACCCTGGGCACGGCGGGGGTACGCGGGCTCATCCCCAACCTGCAACCCTTCTTCGTGGAACAGGGCGTGCCTGTGCGCGCAGCCTCGGCCTCGTTCAGCGTCTACGCCCTGCTGAGCATGTCCGTGGCCTTCGCCTGGGGCTGGTGGGCGGAGCGCCGGGGTGCGCGCATCCCCTTCGTCACCACCTGCATCTGGGTGACCAGCTCCGTGGGGGTGCTGTTTCTGGCGCACGATGCGGCCACGGCGGTGCTGGGCATGGCGTATCTCGGCCTGGCCCTCAACGGCTTCTTCGTCCTCTGGCAGGTGTTCGCGCCCGACGTGTTCGGCCGCACGCACTACGGAGCCATCTCCGGAACGCTCCAGCCCTTCAATAACGCGGCCATCTACGGCGGGCCGCTAGTGATGGGCCTGGCGTACGACGCGGGCGGTTACGCGGCGGTGTTCGCGGCAGCTGGGCTGCTGTGGGCGGGGGCGACGGCCAGTGCAGCACTGGTGGGCAAGTCCGCCCCGCCCGCCTGACGGCGTGATCGAACGGCAGGGGGACACCCCCTTCGCGCCCTTCGGGCGCTACCCCCGGCAGGGAGAGGTGCGCTCTCCCCTGCACCTCTCTAGCGAGGTAGGCTGGTGTACTGTGTCACCCATGAGCGAGTACATCCTCTCCATCACCGACCAATCCCCCATGCGACGGGGCGGCACCGCCGCCGAGGCGCTGCGTGAGACCATCGCCGCGGCCCAGGCCGCCGAGCGTTTCGGCTACTCCCGCTACTGGGTGGCCGAGCACCACAACACCGGCACCCACGCCGGAAGCAGTCCGGAGATACTCATCGGACAGATATTGGCCAACACCCAGCGCATCCGCGTGGGCTCCGGGGGGGTGATGCTTTCCCACTACGCGCCGCTGAAGGTGGCCGAGCAGTTCCGCATGCTGGACGCCTTCTACCCGGGCCGGGTGGACCTGGGGATAGGCCGCGCACCCGGCTCCGACCAGCTGACGGCGGCGGCGCTGTCGAACCCGCGCCCCCCCATCGACATCGAGCGCTTCCCGCAGATGGTGGCCGACCTGGTGGGCTACCTGCACGACGCCCTCCAGCCCGACCACGCTTTCGCCAAGGTGAAGGTGGCCCCTGGGCCACAGCCCCAAACCGCGCCCGAGGTGTGGCTGCTGGGCTCCTCCGACTACTCGGCCCAGCTGGCGGCGTACTTGGGCCTTCCCTTCGCCTTCGCCGACTTCTTCGGCAACACCGGCAAGCACGGCCCCGCCGTAGCCGATGTGTACCGCAAGCACTTCAGGCCATCCGAGCTGTGCCCGGAACCACGGCTCAACGTGACGGTGCAGGTGGTGTGCGCGCCCACCACCGAGGAGGCCCAGTTCATCGCCTCATCGCGCAACTACAACCGCGCCCGGCGCATGCTGGAGGCACAGGGTGCGGCCCACGTGGAGGGGCTGGTGCCGCCGGAAGAAGCCGTCGCCGCCGAACTGAACCCGCAGGCGAAGGCCTTCGCGGAGCAGTTCGTCGCCGGGTTCCACGCGGGCGACCCAGCCACGGTGAAGGCAGAGTTGGTGGAGACGGCGGAGCGCTACGATACCAAGGACATCGGTATCGTCACCATCACCTATCGCCTGGAAGACCGCATCCGCTCCCTGGAGCTGCTAGCGAAGGCCTTCGGGTTGGAGGGATCGGGGTAGCCGGATATCGGCCTGGATGACGCGGGGACGAGTGGAGATTGGAGAGGAACGGGATGCCCATCGGTGAGCACGACGGCCTGATAATCGTAGACGTGCAGAACGACTTCTGCCCCGGAGGCGCGCTGGGGGTGCCCACAGGCGAGGAGGTGGCCGCCACACTCTCGAGAGTGGCCGCCCACTTCGCCGCCCACGGTGCCCTCGTCTTCGCCACCCAGGACTGGCACCCCGCAGGGCACGCCTCGTTCAAGGCCCAGCGCGGCCCGTGGCCAGAGCACTGCGTCCAGGGTACGCCGGGGGCCGAGTTCCACCCCGCCCTCACCCTGCCGGTTGACGCGCAGGTAGTGCGCAAGGGGGCCGACCCGGCGCGCGATGCCTACTCCGGCTTCGTGGACTCGGACCTGGAGAAGCGCCTCCGGACTGCGGGGGTAACGCGCGTGTTCATCGGGGGCCTGGCCACCGACTACTGCGTGCTCAACACCGTTGTGGACGCGGTGGACAACGGCTTCGAGACGTACGTGCTGTTGGACGCCGTGGGTGCGGTGGACGTGGAGCCGGGGGATGGGCAGCGTGCACTGCACCTGATGGCGGGCTCCGGCGCGGGGCTGGTGGAGGCCTCCGCCATATTGGCCGAGGGCCAGGACTAGCGCTACTCTCCCAGCTCCTGCGCGCGCACCTGCTGGGTGACCTGGGTCGCCAGTGCGTCCAGCGCCGCCGAGTGCGCTACGGGGTAGCGCGCCGGTTCGCGCAGCGCCTTGTGCGCGGGGGGCAGCGCAGCGAAGTTCGTGGCGAAGCGCTCCCGCATGGCGGAGAGCGGCTCCTGGGGCCCCCTGCGCTTCCCGTCCCGCAGCACCTCCGCCAGCAGCGCCCGTGTCCCCGCGGGCGCGGGCTCGTGGGCCAGGGCGATGACGTCACCCCCGAAGCCAGTGCGCCGGTACACCTGCTTGGGCCCCGGCAGCGTGGCCTTGCCCGTGGAGAGCTTGAGCGCGGGCTGCCCGTCGTGGGCCACCAGCTTGTAGGCCCAGTCCATCCACGGTGCGTCGGCCGCAACGCCCAGTTTGGTGCCCACGCCGAACCCCGCGATGGGCGCACCCGCGCGCATCAGCGCGTCCACGGAGAACTCGTCCAGCCCGCCGGAGGCGAACACCGTCACCTCCGGAAAGCCCGCCTCGTCCAGCATGGCGCGAGTCTGGCGCGAGAGCGCGCCCAAATCGCCGGAGTCCAGGCGCACCGCCCGTAGCGCGTGCCCGCGCTCACGCAGCCAGCGCGCCGCCTCGATGGCGTTCGCCACCCCATGCGCGGTGTCGTAGGTGTCCACTAATAGCGTCGCGGTGTCGGGGAACGAGGCGGCGTAGGCCATGAACGCCTCGCGCTCTGAGGGGAAGGACATGATGAACGAATGCGCCATCGTCCCGGCGGGCGGTATGCCGTAGCGCGCGGCGGCCAGCACATTGGACGTGGCGGCGAACCCAGCGATGTAGGAGGCACGGGCCAGCCGGTCGGCGGCGTCCTGGCCGTGGGTGCGCCGCGCAGCGAATTCCACCGCCGCCCGCCCCGCTGCGGCGTGCACCACCCGCGAGGCCTTGGTAGCCAGCACCGAGTGGACGTTCAGCGTGTTCATCAGGAACGTCTCGACCAGCTGGGCCTCGATGATCGGCCCCTCCACCTCCAGCACCGGCTCGTCGGCGAAGGCCACCTCACCCTCCGCCATGGCGCGCACGCTCCCGGTGAAGCGCACGTCGCGCAGGTACTCGCAAAAGGCGTCCTGGAAGAGGCCCGTGCCCCGCAGGTAGGCCACGTCCTCGTCACTGAAGGCGAGCGCCTCCATGTATTCCAGCGCCTCCTCCAGCCCCGCTACCACGGCGTAGGCCCGGTCCGGCCCGTAGTTGCGGAAGAAGAGAGAGAACGTAGCTGGCCCTGTGCGTCCCGCCTGCCAGTAGGCCTGGGCCATGGTCAGCTCGTACAGATCGGCGAAGAGGGCATTGGAGAGGCCGGAGGGGCGTTGCATTGGGGCCGAGGATACGGCGCGCCGAGGAGACGGGCAACGCAGCGGGGGCGGCCATGAGGCCGCCCCCGCGTGTGTCCAGCGTCCTTGAAGCGGAGGGCTACTCGCCCACCATCTTCCTGGTCAGCAGCGGCATCGCCTCGTAGGCGTTGTCGTGGAAGATGGCGTGCTTCTGCTGCTTCGTAAGGAAATCCATCTCCGCGATGATGGGCACCAGGTCGTCGGAGGGACGGCTGTTCTCCGGGCGCACCGCTCCGCCGGAGCCGGGGGCCTCGGTGCCGAAGAGCATCCGCATCGGCGTCTTCTGCTTGATGGTGGTGGCCAGCAGGTCACGCTCCAGCACGCAGGAGTCGAAATAGAGGTTCTTGGTCAGGTCGCGCTGGCCGCGGTGGTAGTCGGTCTCGATGAACCGGTGCAGCGCACCGCCGCCGTGGCAGACGAAGATCTTCAGCTTGGGGAAGTCGTCGAACACGCGCCCGTGCTCGAGGAGCTGCATCGCGATGTACTCCTCGGTCACGTTGTTGATCTGGTAATTGGCCGGGATGATCTCCAGGCGCTTGTCGTTGCTCATGGACGGGTGAACCATGAGCACGGCGTTGAGCTCCTGCGCCTTCTCGTACAGCGGGTACCAGTACTTCTCGTTCATGCCGGGGGTCTGCTTGTCGGCGCCGGGGTCGGGGTTGACCAGCGCACCCACGAAGCCCAACTCCTTCACGCCCCGCTCCAGCTCGCTTACCAGGTAGGACGAGTCCTCGTCACGCGACTGGGGCAGCTGGGCGATGCCGCCGAAGCGGTCGGGGTGCAGGCGGACGATCTGGGCGATTGTGTCGTTCACGAACCCGGCCCAGGCGTGCTGCATGAAGGGGCGCATCCAGTGCCACATGGCGATGGGACGCGGCGAGATGAGCTGGTAGTCAATGGAGTGGTCGTCCAGCATCGCCAGGTGGCGTCCCTGGGCCGTCTCCATCCGCTCGTCGGAGATGGACATGTTGTGGGGCGGGTAGTTCTGCGAAACCATGTTGGCCACGGTGCCGCGGAACTCCGCCGGCGTGGACATGTGGCCGTGAACGTCGATGACCTTCTTGCCTTCGTACATCGTCTGCCTTCCTTTGTGTATTAACAGCCCGCAGGCTGCTGATGACCGCCTGCCTGGTCGGGACTAGAGGTCGAGCGTAGCCGGTGCGAACAGTTCCTCCACGGTGAGCTTACGGGGAGTGAGTCCCTGCTCATGGGAAAAGTCGATCATGGTCTGGATCATTTTCTCGTTGTCCTTCACCCCGTAGGGGAAGGGGTCAGCCCCGAACATGGAGCGCGTCTGCGCCATGTACTGGGGGCCGAAGATCAGGTCCGTGGGCACCTTCGATGACAGGCGCTCGTACCAGTGCTCCTTGGCCCGCACGAACGCAGCGAACAGGTTGAATGCCAGCCACGGGTACTTGGCGTACACGTCGCCCCGGATGGCGTAGCAGTGGTTGGCCGGGATGTAGCCGTGGGTGTCGAAGAAGCGCTTGCCCTCCCCCATGAAGTCGGGGAAGAGGGGTTTTACCTTCTTGAACGCGTCCGCGGGCGGACGCACCGTGGTGGAGCGGTCGATGACGTTCTTCTCACGCGTGAACGCGCGGGCGATGGGCGCCGCGTCTATCTCCCCGTTCACCAGCATCGTCGCCAGCGACTTGTCCGTGGGGATGCGGTGGAACTTGATGCCCTTGGGCGGCGTGAAGCCCGTCGCCCCGCCGTGGGAGAGCTCCTCAGAACGTTCCATCCACCAGTCCACGCTGAACTGGTCCACGCCGAAGTCGTGCTGGAGCACCCCGCGCGTCCACAGCGATGCCGTCTGCTGGTACTCGCCCACGCCGATGGCCTTGCCGTACAGGTCGTTGGGCTTCTCCACACCGGAGTCCACGTTCACCGACAGCAACGCGTGCATGAAGCGGCGCGAGGGGAACACGGGGATCGCCACCATGTCCGAGCCCTGGGACTTGGCGATGAGCAGCGAGGAGAAGCTCATCTCGAAGACCTCGAACTCGTTGAACTTGAGCTGACGCCAGAACGTCTCCGACGGGTCGGAGTTGGTCCACACCAGCTCTGCGCCCTCCACGGGCGTCTCGCCCGTCAGCAACGAGTGCACGCGCTCGTTGGTGGCGGAGATCATGCTCAGCCGCAGCTTCTCCATGCCTTCCCCCCTTGGCGGATGTGTCCGGCGCGCGCCGGACGGCGGGACGATACGCGTGCCCCGCCCACCTGTCAAAGAGCGTTTGCCGTGGGTCATCGCCCCGTCTAGCATCCGCGCATTCGCCGCCCCGTCAGAGGTGCCCGATTGCCAACGCCGACCCCGCCCCCACCCTGCCCGACTACCTGGCCGAGTTAACGGAGATGGAGAACCAACGCATGCTCGGTGCGCTGGAGGGCATCAGCGATACGGCGCTGTGGCGTCAGCCCGGCCCCGCTGCCAACACCGCCGGTTGGCTCGCCTGGCACCTGGCGCGCTGGAAGGACATCCAGACCTAACGCATATCCGCCGAGCCCACGGTGTGAGAGCGGGGCGGCTGGGCGGCGTGCTTAGGCGTCGGGCCGGAAGCCACCGGTGAGGGCGACACCCCGGAGCAGGCCGCCGCGTTTCGTGCCCCGCGCGCGGACATCCTGGCCAACGGGCAGGCTGCCCACAAGGCCGCCGTGCGCCGGGTGCGCGGGGCCACGGCCGCAGACCTCACCCGTTAGCAGCGCGCGCAGGCGCACGCCCTGCTAACCTAGGCGCGCACATCACGGCCTCTGGCCCCACAGGAGTCCTCCGCATGCAGGAAGTGAGCACCGATGTCCTGGTGGTCGGCGCAGGTAACGCCGCCCTCTCCGCAGCCCTGGCCGCCCACGAGGCGGGCCGCACCGTCATCGCCCTGGAGAAGGCCGACGAGCACGAGCGCGGCGGCAACACCTACTTCACGGGCGGGCACATCCGCTTCGCGTTCAACAGCCTGGAGGACATCGTCTCCCTGGTGCCGGACCTCTCGAACGCCGAACGCGAGGTGATGGAGGTCGGCTCTTACACCACCGCCAAGTTCTTCGACGACCTGATGCGCGTCACCGAGGGCCTCTCCGACCAGGAGTTGGCCGACCTGCTGGTACGCCAGTCGCTCCCCACCATGCAGTGGCTTTACACCCAGGGCATGCGCTTCGTCCCCTCCTGGACGCGCCAGGCGTTCAAGGTGGACGGCAAGTTCCGCTTCTGGGGCGGGCTGGTGCTGGAGGCCGTGGGCGGCGGCAAGGGCTTGGCCGACCAGCTCTTCGACATGGCGGCGGCCAAGGGCATCGAGGTGCGCTACTCCACCACCGCCCGCCACCTGCTCACCGGCGAGAAGGGCGAGGTGACGGGCGCCGAGGTGAAGGGGCCCGACGGGCTTTACCGCATCAAGGCCAAGACCGTGGTGCTGGCGTGCGGGGGCTTCGAGGCCAACCCGGAGATGCGCGCACGCTACCTCGGGCCCGGCTGGGAGCTGGCTAAGGTGCGCGGGGTGCGCTTCAACACGGGCGACGGGCACCGCATGGCGGAAGAGGTCGGCGCGCAGCCCTACGGGCACTACTCCGGCGCCCACGCTGTGGCGTGGGACCTGAACGCCCCGCCCACCGGCAACCGAGCCATCACCGACCTCTACCAGAAGCACTCCTACCCCTTCGGGCTCATCGTCAACAACACCGGCAAACGCTTCGTGGACGAGGGCGCGGACTTTCGCAACTACACCTACGCTAAGTACGGGCGCGCCATCCTTGGCCAGCCCCAGCGCGTCGCCTTCCAGCTCTTCGACCAGAAGACGCTCCACCTGCTGCGCGACGAGTACCGCATCCCCCAGGTGACCATGGCCGAGTCGGACACCATCGAGGGGCTGGCGCAGATGCTGGACATCGACCCGGCGGGGCTGGTCAAGACCGTGGCCGACTACAACGCCGCCTGCCAGCCCGGCGAGTACAACCCCACCAAGCTGGACGGGGTGCACACCGATGGGATCGAGCCCCCCAAGTCCAACTGGGCGCTGCCCCTGGACGCCCCGCCCTACGTGGGCTACGCCGTCACGTGCGGGGTGACGTTCACCTTCGGCGGCCTGCGCATCAACAACCGCGCCCAGGTGCTGGACACCACCGACGCCCCCATCCCCGGCCTGTACGCCGCGGGTGAAATCGTGGGCGGGCTCTTCTACCACAACTACCCCGGCGGCTCCGGCCTCATGGCAGGCGCCGTCTTCGGCAAGATCGCCGGCACCAGCGCGGGCCACGACGCGGGGTAGCGCCCCCTATCCCACGCTCTTCCCACCGTCCACGGTGAGCACCTGGCCAGTCATCATCGACGACTCGTCGCTGAGCAGGTAGAGCGCGGCGTAGGCAGTGTCCTCGGGCGCGATGTGGCGGCCCAGGGGGATGCCGTGCGGCGGGTGCGGGATGGTCTGGCGCGGGATGCGCAGCTGCCCCTCGCCGTAGACGATGAATCCAGGCGCGATGGCGTTGGTGCGGATGCCCTGCGGCCCGTACTCGACGGCCATCTGCTTGGTGAGCCCGGCCACCCCCGCCTTGGTGGCGGCGTGGGCTGCGTGGCGCGGGGTGCCCGCGTGGAAGCCGCTGTTGCTCGACATGTTGACGATGCTGCCGCCGTGCCCGCCCGCCAGCATGGCCCGCACGGCGTGCTTGCACGCCAGGTAGGTCATGGTGAGCTCATGGCAGATGACGAATTCCCATTCATCGAGCGCCAACTCGTGCAGGGCGCTGAAGCGCACCAGCCCCGCCGCGTTGTAGAGGCCGTCCATGCGTCCGCTGCGCGCCAGGGCCAGCGCCACCATGGCCTCGTTGGCCGCCTCCGTGGTCAGATCGCCCACGCTCACGGCAATGTCGGTGCCGGGCGGCAGCTGGGCCTGCGTCTCGTCCAGCCCCTCCGCGCTGGCGTCGGCCAGCACCAGGCGCGCTCCCTCGCGGGCGAAGATGCCCGCCGCCACCCTCCCCTGCCCCGACGCGCCGCCGGTGACGACTATGCTCTTGCCGTCCAGCCGTCCTGCCATGCGCGCCTCCTTCGGTTGCCGGTTTGGTGGGGCCTAGGGCCGGAGGAGGGCCGCGAACTTGCCCAGGTCCGTGCTGTCCTCAAGCGAAGCAACGGCGTCCGCAACACGCCGGGCGCGCTCGGAGCCCAGCACGCCGGAGGCCCACTCGGTGAACTTGCCGGACAGCTCCTCCCATGTGAGCGGGTTCTCCGGCTCTCCCTTGGGGTACGGCACGGTGCGCTCAATGGTCTGCCCGCTCCGCAGGCCCACCCGCACCCGGGTCTCCATGCTAGCGCCCAGGGAGTCCACTTGGGTGACGGACACCCGCTCGGCCATCGCACGTGCCGCCGGGTCGGTTAGCAGGTCGTAACGGTCCCACCCGAACCCGCCGGTGAGCAGCGTGGCGGCGGCGGTGAAGTAGACGGAGAACTGCCCATCCACCACGCCCACGGGGGCGCGCTTGCGCTCCGGGTCAATGCCCACCAGCCCGTAGGCGGTGGGGCCGAACTCGATGCTCACGGAGTCCACGTCCTCGGTCCGCACATGCCCGGAACGCACCAACTCGGTGAGCGCGTCGATAGACGGGTGAGTGTAGCGGCAAGAGGGGTAAGGCTTCACGGCGGTGTCCAGCACGGCGGGGCGCTCGCCCAGCGCGCTCAGGTGCCGCAAAACCCGCGGGGCCAGGCCCGCGTCGCCGGCGTACAGGCGCAAATAGCCGTCACGCCCCTCGATGGGCTCCGTCGAGCCCACGTAGCCATGCCTGGCCATGGTGAGCGCGACGATGGCGTGGTGCGCCGACAGGCCAACGTGGAAGCGCTTGTTCCACGCACCGTTCACCAGGAACTGGAGGGACCCGGCGGATTGGGAGACATTGAGCCCCAGGGCGTTGGCCGTCTGCTCGGCGCTGAGGCCCAGCAGGCGCGCGCCCGCCGCCGTGCAGCCGAAGACGCCCGTCGTCGCCGTGGGGTGGAATCCGTGGGCGTGGACCGCCCCACCATGGGCCATCCCGATGGCGGCGGTCACGTCGTAGCCGGCAGCGGCGGCAGCCAGCAGGTCGCGCCCGCCCGACTTCGCCCGCTCACCCAGCGCCAGCAGCGTGGCGAACATGGGTGTGCCGATGTGGATGACGGACTCCCGATGAGTGTCGTCGAAGTCCATGGAGTGGGCGTAGGTGGCGTTCAGCAGCGCCGCGTAGTGGGCCGGGAGGCGCTCCGAGCGGCCGATGACCGTTGCTTGGCCCGCGCCCCCCTCCGCCAGCTCCAGCACCCCGGCGGTGATGGGTCCGGAGGACTCGGCAACGGCCACGCCGCCGAAGGCAACGCCCAGGTAGTCCAGCAGCAACGCCTTGGTCTGCGCCACCACATCCGGGGTGAGCGCCTCGTAGCGCGCCTCCAGTGCGTGGCCGACCAGCGCGCCGGTCACGTCGTTCTGGGCAGGACTCATGCGGGCACCTCGTTCTGGTACAGGCTTCCGTGGCCTTCCACGGAGTCGGTGATGCCCAGGGTGCGCAGCCCCCACCAGACCATGGCCTGCGTGCTGGTCACCACGGGCAGCCCCGTCTCGGCCTCGATGGCCGCGATGTTCCTGGCCACGGGGAAGCGGGCGCAGGGGATGTAGATGGCCTCCGCGCCGGGCGCGCTGCGGGCCGCGTCCACCGCCAGCTCCAGGGAGGTCTCGAAAGGCAGGCGAGCGATATCGGCCGCGCGGGAGAGGCCCAGCCCCCTGGCGCCGGTCACCGTGAACCCCTGGCTGGTCAGGTAGTTGGCCAGGAGCACGTTGCGCTCCTCCACGTAGGGGGTGGCGATGGCGAGTTTGCTCGCCCCGAAAGAGCGGATGCCGGTGAGCATGGCCCCCGTGGTGGAGACAGACGGCACGCGGGTGATGGCTTGGGTGCGCAAGACGACGCCCTCATCGGAGCCTACGGCGGCCACCACGGGCCCGCCGCCAACGATGACGCACTCCGCACCACCGTCCACCATGTGCTCAGCGGCCTCGTCCAGGCTGGCGATGGCTCGGTCGAAATCCTCCTGGCGCAGCTGCTGGATGTACAGGGTGGAGTAGACCATCATCACCCCGTCCGGCAGCTGCACGTTTACCTCGTCTAAGATCATGTCCAGGGGGATGGACGGACAGATGTGCCCGATGCTCCCGCGCTCGCCGTAGCCCATCGCTCACCTCGCCGCTCATGTCCCCGCCACACCCGGCGGGGCCCCGGCATCATAGCGCCACGCGCCAGCGCACGCCCGCAGGCGCACCGGGCAGGGTATGATGCGCCGCGCCGCACCCCACGCGAAGGACCCTGCCCCGCATGAAGCCGCTGGAACACCTGAAGGTCATCGACCTCACCACCGTCATCTCCGGCCCCTATACCGCCTCGCTGCTGGCGGACCTGGGTGCGCAGGTCATCAAGGTGGAGCCGCCGGGAGGCGAGGCGGCGCGGGCCTTCGCTTCGGAGGACTCGCCCTTCACCCTGGGCGGCATGTCGCCGCACATCCTCACCCTCCAGCGCAACAAGAAGGGCGTGGTCATCGACCTGCGCAACCCGGAGGGCAAGGGGGTCTTCAATGACCTGGTGCGGTGGGCCGACGTGGTGGTGGAGAACTATCGCCCCGGCGTCACCGAGCGTCTGGGCATCGACTACCCCTGCCTGAAGGTGCTGAACAAGGGCGTCATCATGTGCTCCATCACCGGCTACGGGCTCACCGGTCCCGCACGCGACCGGGCGGCGCTGGACGCGTGCATCCAGGCCTACTCCGGCGTGATGAGCATCACCGGTGAGGCGGACGGTGAGCCCATGCGCGCCGGGCCCATCTACGGCGACCTGTGCTCCGGCATGGCCGGGGCCATGGGCGTCCTGGCGGCACTGGCCGCGCGGGAGCGCACCGGCGAGGGACAGCACGTGGATATCTCCATGCTGGACGTTCAGATATCCATGCTCTCCTACACCGCCAGCATGCACCTGATGACGGGCCTGCCCGCCGAGCGCGCCGGGAACGAGCACACTCTCCACGTCCCCTACAACTCCTACCCCACTGCCGACGGCTACCTGTTTATGGCGGTGGTCATCCCCTCCCACTGGCCGGTGTTCGTCAAGGCGATACAGAACGCGGGCCTGCCGCCGGAGCTGGACGCCACCGTGGCGTGGCTGTCAGACCCGCGCCTGGGGAACCGCGACGTGCGCCTGAAGGAGCGTGCGGCGGTGAACGAGGCCATGGCCGCCGTGCTCAAGGCGCGCACCCGAGCCGAGTGGATGGCCGACTTCGGACGGGTGGGCCTGGCCTTCGCGCCGGTGAACACCGTGTCCGAGGCACTGGCCGACCCGCAGGTGGCCGCCCGCCACATGGTGGTGGGGACGACCCACCCGAACGGCACCCCCTACCGCATACCCGGCAACCCCATCAAACTCTCGGGCTTCGGGGCCAATGAGGAGACGTTCACCTCCCCGCCGGAGCTGGGCCAGCACACCGCTGAGGTGCTTGCCGGGGTGCTGGGCTACGACGGGGCGAGCATCAACGCGCTGCTGGCATCGGGCGCCGTCGCCGGGCCGGAGACGCGGGCATGAGCGAGGCGAGCGCACTGCCCATCCGCTCCTGGCTGTACGTGCCGGGCCAGCGGGCCAACATGGTGACAAAATCTCTGGGTCTGGAGGCCGACGCCGTCATCTACGACTTGGAGGACGCGGTGCCCCCCGCCGGGAAGGCGGAGGCACGCAACGTGCTCTCCGGCCTCCTGTCCTCCCCTCCCCCGTCCGGCAGCCCCCTGCGCTGGGTGCGCCTCAACCACCCGCGCCACCGCGAGCTGTTCCTGGAGGACCTCGCCTGCGCGCTGGGCCTTCACCTGCACGGGGTGGTGCTACCCAAGGTGGAAACGGTTGCCCAGTTGGAGGCAGCGGACGCGGCCATCGCCGCAGCGGAACGGCGCGCGGGCATCGAGCCCGGCAGCACACGGCTCATGTTCCTGCTGGAGAGCCCCCTGGGGGTGGTGAATGCGTACCCCCTGGCGGCTGCGCTAGAGCGCACGGTGGCCGTCTCCTTCGGTGGTGAGGACTTCTCCCGCGAGTTGGGCCTGCCCCTGGTGCGCACCGGCGAGGCGCGCTCGCTGGTCCACCAACGTGCCGCGGTGGCCACTGCAGCGGCGGCGGCGGGCGTCCAGGCAGTGGACGTCATCTGGCCGGGGCTGGACGACCAGGACGGTTTCGCAGCTGAGGCCTTGCAGGCCCGGCGCCTAGGGTTCACCGGCAAAGCGGCGATACACCCCGCCCAGCTGCCGCTGATACACACCGCCTTCGACCCCACGCCGGATGAGGTGGCCTACGCTCGTGAGGTGCTAGAAGCCTACGAGGAGGCCGTCGCGGGGGGCACCGGAGCCATCAACCACAAGGGGGCGTTCCTGGAGGAGCCGGTCATCGCTCGCGCGCGCCTTGTGCTGGCACTTGCGGGCCGGGACCAGGGACGCTGACCACCACACAACACGAGGAGCGAGACATGAGCGTCAAGCAAGGCTGGGAGGGCCGGTACCTGGAGGACTTCACCGTGGGTGACGTCTACCGGGCACCCATCGGCCGCACCATAACCGAGGTGGACAACACCTGGTTCACGTTGCTCACCAACAACGACAACCAGATCCACTTCAACGACCACTACTCGTCCAAGACCCCATGGGGCAAGCCGCTGGTGAATTCCGCGTTCACCATCGCCGTGGTCACGGGGTTGGGCGTGCGCGACCTGACCATGAACGGCTTCGCGCTGGGGTGGGACAAGATACGCCTACCCAACCCGGTGTTCGCCGGTGACACGCTCTACTCGCAATCGGAGGTCCTCGCGGTGCGCGAGTCCGCCTCCGACCCCAAGCGCGGCATCATCACCGTGCGCACCCTGGGCATCAAGCAGGAC
This sequence comes from Chloroflexota bacterium, assembly GCA_038109085.1. GTDB lineage: Bacteria > Chloroflexota > Dehalococcoidia > Lucifugimonadales > Australimonadaceae > Australimonas. Next base: position 10,679 of record JAYNIL010000017.1, on the reverse strand, counting down.
GGCACCGTCGTCGTAGAGTTCGAGCGCTCCGCCATGGTGTGGAAGCGCGCGCACGCGCCGGGCAACGCCACCTTCCCCGAGCCCAAGCCCTACAAGTCGCAACTGTAGCCAGGAGGCACCCGTGAGCAACATCAGCTCCGTCACGCTGGAGGAGGCGAACAAGGCCATCGCGGCGGCCATTGCCAGGTCCAAGGAACTCGGTTTCAACATGGCCATCGCCGTGGTGGACGTGCAAACCTCCCTGGTCGCCCTCTCGCGCATGGACGGCACCAACCCCTTCACCCCCGATGTGGTACGGGGCAAAGCCATGGTCACCGCCGTGACGCGCGGCACCCCATCGGGGATCGCCGCCGAACGCTTCCCCCAGGGGCTCCAGGAAACGGTGAGCAGCTTGTACGGGGGACGCATCACCTGGGTGCAGGGCGCTGTGCCCCTCAAGCGCAACGGTGAGTTTATCGGCGCCATCGCCGCGGGCGGCGGCCCGCCCGAGGTGGACGAGCAGGTGGCCCAGGCCGGGGCTGACGCCCTGACCTAGGGTCTAGCCGCCCGGGAGGCGGCGCTCGCGTATCTGCGTCGCGATGCGCCGCACGAACCAGGCGTCCGCTGGCTCCATGCCTCCGCGCAGGTAGGCGTCGAGGTCCGCCAGGGCGCGCTGGTCCTCGCCCATGCGCTGGTGGAGCATGCCCCTATCGCGGAGGTGACCCTGCTCCTCCGGTTGGAGCAGTACCAGCATGTCTAGGGTTCCCACCGCCTCGGCGAGGCGGTTCTGCTTCACGAAGATTGCCGAGAGGTTGCGCAGCATCCGCGCCACGATGCCTCTATCGCTCACGGCATTCAGGAACGACGGCTCCCACCGCACCTGCGGGGCTATGCGCTTGAGCAGTTCCTGGCACTCGGCTGCCGAGCGCACGATGCCCCGGTGGAACGGGTCGATGTACAGGTCGGGCTCGGCCTGGTGGCGCACCATGAAGTGCCCCGGCATGCCCACTCCGGCCAGCGGGACGCCGTTGCGCCTCCCCACGGCCATGTACACCACCGCCAGGGAGATGGGGATGCCCAGACGCCGACGCAGCACGAGGTGGAGCAGCGAGTTGGCCGGGTCGTAGTAGTCGCCCTCGTTGCCGGTGAAGCCCAGCTCGTCGAACAGGTACTCGTTGAGCACGTTCACAGAGGCGAGGGGGCTCGCCTCCAGAGGCATGCGCTCCCGCACCCCCAGCGCCATGGCATCCAGCAGCCCACGCTCATGCTCGATGTCCGCCGCGGGGTCGAAGCGCGCCGCGATGAGCAGCGCACCCTCGGCGGGGTCGTAAAGCTCCCCGTCCACATAGGCGGCGAACCGTTCCAGCACCAGCGGCACGTCCATGCCGCGCAGTCTACGCCCCGTTCGCTCATGGCAGCAGGCGCGTGGCCAGCACGCTTAGTTCAGGGTGTGAAGTGGGGCGCAGCCCCGAACACGCCGGCAGACCAGGCTGTGTCCGGGCTAGGGGGGTGCAGTGGGAGTGTGCACCTACCCCCGGTGGGAGTAGGCCCAGCGCATCAGCGCGGGCCGAGGGGGTGCCCCCCTCCGTCCGAACAAGCGCGTAGTGAGTGGGGGAAGCACCGGTTGACAGGGCGCGGGCCCCGGCACACCATCTGCTTGCGCGGACCGGGTCTCGCGCAATTCTTTGAGTTCGAGAGGCATCGATGGACGAAATCATCACCATGCAAGACATGGCTGCCGTGTACGAGGTGACCGACGCGCTGGGCATCGACCGCGAATCGCTGAACGTGGAACTGAGCAAGGAGGACCCCGGCGGCTGGGCCGTGGGTGATGGCGGCATGATGCGCCGTCAGGTGTTCGAGATAACCCTCCCGCGCTCCACGCCCCTGGCCGAGTGGCTCCCCCGCCTGCGCGAGGGGCTCGCCGCCCTGCTCTAGCCCGCAACCCGCCCCCAGGAGTGAGACGATGCGCACCACCACCCGCCTGCGCGAGCTGCTGTCCGGCCCCCGCACCCTGCTTGCCCCCTTCACCTACGACGGCTTCACCGCCCGCATCGCCGAGGAGGCGGGGTTCGAGGCCGTCTACATGTCGGGCTTCGGAACCTCCATGTCCAAGGGCCTGCCCGACGTGGGCCTGCTGACCCAGACGGAGATGGTGGCCAACGCAGCCACCATCGCGGAGGCCGTGCAGGTGCCGGTCATCGCCGACGCTGACACGGGCTACGGCAACGCCATCAACGTATGGCGCACGATTCGGGCCTACGAGCGCGCGGGCGTGGCGGGGGTGCACATCGAGGACCAGGTGGCGCCCAAGAAGTGTGGCTTCTTCGAGGGCAAGCAGGTCATCTCCCTGGAGGAGGCCGCCGCCAAGGTGCGCGCGGCGGTGGAGGCACGGCGCGATCCGGACTTCGTGGTCATCGCCCGCACCGATGCCCTGGCCGTCGCGGGGTGGGACGAGACGGAGCGCCGGGCGCGCGCCTACCACGCGGCGGGGGCTGACCTGCTATTCGTGGACGGAGTGCGCACCGAGCAGGACCTCGCCGAGTTCACCCGGCGCTTGGGCGACCTGCCGCTGCTGTACAACGGCGAGGTTGAGCCGGCCAAGGTGGCCACACTGCCCGGCGTGCGCCTGCAGATACACCGGGGGCCCGTCTTTTCCCTCTACCCGCACATAAAGGAGATGATGGTGCAGCTGCGTGAGAACGGCCACATCGCCGCGCTGGAGCGGTGGGGCTCCGGTGGGCAGCTGCGCATGGAGATAGCCAACGCCCTGGGGCTGGAGCGCATAACGGAGATGGAGCAGCGATACGCGGTGCGCGAGAACGCGTGAAGCGACCGCGCTTCTTCTACGGCTGGACGGTGGTGGCGATACTGTGGCTGGCCAACCTGGGCTCCCACGGCGCCGTCTCCTTCACCTTCGGTCTGTTCGTGCTGCCCATGAGCGCGGACCTGGGCGTCTCGCGCGGAGCGATCGGCTGGCTCCAGACCGCGCGCCTGGCGGGCTCCGGCCTCTCCTCCATCAGCCTGGGGAGGCTCATCGACCGGTACGGTGCCCGCGTCCTGGTGCCGGTAACGGGGCTGCTGTCTGCCGTCATCTTAATGGCCATCTCGCAGGCCCCCCGCATATGGATGCTGTACCTGCTGTTCGCACTGCTGGGGGTGGCAGGTCTGTCGGCCCCCGGCAACGCGCTCACCGCCGTCCCGGTGGCCAAGTGGTTCGTGCGCAGGCGTGGGCGGGCCATCGCCATCACCACCTTCGGCGGCGCCGTGGGTGGGGCTGTCTTCTCTCTGGTGCACCAGGGTTTCATCGACGCGTGGGGCTGGCGCGGGGCGTTCGCAGTCTCCGCCGGGCTGCTGGTGCTACTGACGGTGCCCCTCCAGTGGGCCCTGCTGCGCCGCACGCCGGAGGACGTGGGCCTGCGCCCCGACGGTGAGGCCGCACCTGCCCCGGCGCCCGCCGCCACAACTGCCCCTGCTCCCCTCGACGAGCACTCGTGGACGGTGCGCGAGGCGCTCCGCAGCCGGGTGCTCTGGCAGTTGGCCGCCGCGTATCTGGTGTCCAGCTTCGCCACCGGGGGTTTCGTGGTGCACCGGCCCGCCTTCTGGCAGGAGCAGGGCTACCCTACAGGGCTCATCGCCGGGGCGCTGGCATTGGATTCGGCCGTCTACGCCTTCGCCGCGCTGGGTGCGGGGGCGCTGCTGGAGCGGGCCATCCCCCGCCTGGTGGCCGCGGCGGCCATGGCCACACACGCACTGGCCATGTTGCTTGCGCTGACGTGGCCGAGCACCGGCTCGGTGTTCGTGGTGGCCGCCCTCATCGGCTCCGGGGCGGGCACCGCCGCCGTGGCGCGCAGCGTCCTGCTGCCCGCCTACTATGGGCGCGCGCACCTGGGGGCCATTTGGGGCGTGCTGCTGCCCGCCAACCTGCTGGGGCTGGGCCTAGGCGCACCCGCCGTCGGGATGCTGTACGACGCCGCTGGCGGCTCCTACCGCACCGGTATCTGGCTCCTGTTCGGCCTGATGCTCGCCTCGGTGGCGATGATGCTCACGGCAGGGCCGCCCAAGCGGGTTTGCACGGAGGGGGACACCCCCTAGGCCCGCGCTGACGCGCTGAACCCTTCCCCCGCGGGCACTCCCCTAGCCCGGACCATCGCAATCAATAAGCGCGTTCGGGGCTATGCCCCACTGCGAGCCCCGTTCTATGCGAGCAGGCCACGCGCCTGCTGCCATGGGCTAGGGCCGAGCGAGCGGAGACGGGGTAGCCCCCGCAGAAGGCGCAGGGAAGCCCACTGTTTCGAGCGAACGAATTGAGTGGGGCACGCGTGCGCCCTGCAGGCGAAGACCGGTGTTCTGCGCCCAAAGGGCGCCCAGGGGGTGCCCCTCTTAAACGAGCGAGCCGCAGGCGAGCAAGACTAGAGGCTCGCGATGACGCGGGCGAGCTTCTCGCGCACCTCGACGGCGATGGCCGTGAGCTGCGGGTTCTGCACCGCGTGCATGGAGGCCACCGGGTCTATCGCCGCCACCTCGACGCCCTCGTCCTTCTGAAGAACGACGACATTGCAGGGTAACATGGCACCGATGTGCTCCTCGGCCGTGAGGGCACGGTGGGCGAAGTGCGGGTTGCATACGCCGAGAATGCGGTAGGGGGCCATCTCCACGCCGAGCTTCTCCTTCATGGTCGCCTGGATGTTGATCTGGGTGAGCACGCCGAAGCCCTCGGTCTTCAGCGCTGCGGTCACCTGCAGGATGGTCTCCTCGAAGCCGCCCTTGGCAGTGGTGGCCATGTAGTAGGACATTAGAACGCTCCTCGGTTGCGGCCTCCAGTATCGCCGAGGCGGTGACGGCCATCAAACCAGGTGCTGGAAGATGCTTGCCAACGAAAGGACAACAGGGATGAACATCAGAGGCATCAATCACCTGGCCATGGTCACCGGCGACCTGGACGCCACGGTGCGCTTCTACCGCGACGTGCTGGGCCTGGAGGTGGTGGCCACCACCGGCAACGCACCGGGGCTGTACCCCTATCGCCACTACTTCTTCCGCCTTGGCCCTGGCGCGACGCTCGCCTTCTTCGAGTGGCCGGACATGGTGGAGCCGTTCCACAAGCCCGCCGGTCTGCCCGCCCGCGGACGCTGGCAGTTCGACCACCTCTCCTTCGACGTGGAGGACCGGGACGCCATCGAGGCGCTCCGGGCGCACCTGGCGGCCAACGGCGTGGACGTGACGCACGTGGTCGACCACCAATTCATCCAGTCGATCTACTTCACCGACCCGGTGAATGGTATCGCCCTGGAGGCCTCCTACTGGGTGCGCGATGCCACCGCGGCATCGCCGGCCGACCAGACGGACCGCACCCTCTTCTACGACCCCAACCCGGTGCCCGCCCTCAGGGAGGGCGTTGACAAGCGCGCGTAGCGCGCACGCCAACGCGTTGCGCGAGCGGGGTCACGAGTGGTATCGTGATATGGCCGTGGCCTTGTAAACGGCCTGCTCCATCCACCGATGAGCCGTCCGCCCCGGCGGGCGGCTTTGCTGTTTCTCCGAGGCATCCGATGAAGACTACCGGCGCTAAGGCGGTGTGCGAGGCCCTGTTGGCCGAGGGGGTCGAGGTCATTTTCGGCTACCCGGGCGGGGCCATCCTGCCCTTCTACGATGCGCTGTGGCACTACCCGCAGCTACGCCACGTGCTGGTGCGGCACGAGCAGGCCGCGGCCCACGCCGCCGAGGCGTACGCCCGCATCAGCGGCAACGTGGGCGTGTGCGTGGCGACATCCGGCCCCGGCGCCACCAACCTGCTCACGGGCCTGGCCGCCGCCAAGATGGACTCGGTCCCGCTGGTAGCCATCACAGGGCAGGTGGCCCGGCCCTTCCTGGGCACCGAGGCGTTCCAGGAAACGGACAACGTCGCGATGGCCCGCCCGGTCACCAAGCGCGCGTTCATCGTCATGGACACCAAGGACATCGGCCCCACGCTGCGCGAGGCGTTCCGCATCGCCCGTGAGGGGCGCCCTGGCCCCGTGCTGGTGGACCTGCCCAAGGACCTGCAGTCCGAGGCGCTGGACTTCACCTACCCCGGCCGCGCGCCAGAAGCCGAGCCGGCGCACCTGGACCCGGCGCAGGTTGCGGAAGCGGCGCGCATGCTAAACGAGGCTGAGCGCCCGCTGCTCATAGCCGGGCGCGGCGTGCACATCGCCCAGGCGTGGGATGAACTGCGCAACCTGGCGGAGACCACGGGCGCTCCGGTGCTCAACACCCTGCACGGCACCTCCGCCTTCCCCCGCCACCACGAGCTAGCCTTCGGCATGCTGGGCATGCACGGTATGTACGCCGCCAACCTCGCAACCGCCGAGGCGGACCTGATCGTGGGCGTCGGCATGCGCTTCGACGACCGCGTCATCGGTCGCCCCGGCACCTTCGGGCCCCAGGCCAAGGTGCTGCACCTGGAAGTGGACCCTGTCCAGGTGGGCAAGACGGTCAAGGCAGATCTGGCCCTGGTGGGGGACCTGCGCCGCTCCCTGGCTGCGCTGCTCCCTGCCGTTGAGCGGCGTGATCGTCGCTCCTGGGTGGTCCGCCTGCACGACATCGACCACGAGCACCCGTCCATAGACGTGCCGGAGACCGAGGTGCTCACGCCCCAGTACCTGATGCGCGAGCTGAACAAGCAGTTGGAGCACTCCGCCAACCCGGTGGTGGTCACTGGCGTGGGGCAGCATCAGATGTGGTCGGCCCAGTACCTGTTCCTGCCCACGGCCAACAGCTTCGTCTCATCGGGCGGGCTGGGGGTGATGGGCTTCGAGCTGCCCGCAGCCCTGGGCGCCCAAGTGGGCCGCCCAGGCGCGACGGTGTGGGCCGTGTGCGGCGATGCCGGCTTCCAGATGACGCTGCAGGAGCTCGCCACCGTTGCCCAAGAGCACCTGCCGGTGAAGATCATCATCGTGAACAACGGCTTCTCTGGCATGGTGCGCCAGTGGCAGGAGATGTTCTACGACCACCACTACAAGGCGGTCTCCATCTCCGGGCCCGACCTGGTCGCACTGGCCGGCGCCTACGGCATCCCCGCCGCCCGCGTCAGCGAGAAGGACGAGGTGGGGTTCGCCCTGGCGATGGCCGCCGCGCACCGGGGGCCATACCTGCTGGACTGCCGCGTGAGCCCCGAGGAGAACGTATTCCCCATGGTGCCCCCCGGCGCCTCGCTAGCCGAGACGGTGGAGGACCCCCGCGCCGTTCCGCGCCGCGAGCCCGTCCACATCGTCGCCGAGGGACTCGTCTCGTACCCCTAGGCGGGGTAGTGCCGCAGTTCCAGGGTCATGCCCTCCGGGGTGGTCATGTAGGACGAGAAGCCGTCCCCGTGCGCGCCCCAGCGCGACTGCACCGGCCCCGGCTCGATGCCGAAGGCCCGCACCTGTGCCAGCACCTGCTCCAGCTCACCGGGCGGCACCACCATGCAGTAGTGGTCGAGCCGCTGGGACGGGGGCTCGGAGGCCACCGCGTCCTGGGGGAAGAAGTCGATGAGGGTGTCGGCGGTGACGCGTATGGAGGGGAAGTGCTTCTTCCCCGCGCGCCACTCCTCCACCCGCAACGCCTCCAGGCCCAGGGCCTCCGTGTAGAAGCGGAGCGAGCGTTCGATGTCCGGGCTGCGTAGGACGATGTGATCGAAGGCGACGACGCGGGTCATGGCACCCTCCCTTCCCGTCTGTCTCGGCGGACTGGGCGGCATTCTAACCCCACTGCCTCAAAGTGTTACACGCTCGTAACCTGCGCCTGAGCGCATCGGCCGGACGTACCATTGACAGCCCCTAGAGGGGCCTCTACCCTGCCGTCCGGCCCGGTGGGTGTGGGCGCTGGCGCGGATCGCCCCCACCGGTTCAACCGCCGCACCCTCTCGCGCGACGAGCCTCCCACCCCGTGTGCGGAAAGCCATCGCCCATCCTCACCCTGGGGGTTCCCTCCGTGAACGGCAGGACGGCCCTCCACATCGTCTCGGACGGCGCCTTCAAGATGGACGGCGGCGTGCTCTTCGGCCAGGTGCCCAAGGGGCAGTGGCAGGAGTGGATGGCGGCTGACCGACGCAACCGGGTGAAGCTGGGCCTCAACTGCATGCTGGTGCGCATCGGCGAGCGCAACTACCTGGTGGACACGGGCATTGGCGGTAAGCACTCGGCGCTGGTACGCGACGCATTCGGCATAGCCAACTCTCAATTGCTCAACGCCCTGCGCGCCTATGACCTGGGCCCCCAGGACATCAACGGCGTGGTGCTCACGAGCCTGAGCTTCGAGCACTGCGGCGGGGCCACCCGCGCCAACCGTCGGGGTGAGGTGGTGCCCACCTTCCCCAAGGCCGACTATTACGTGCAGCGAGAGGCGCTGGAGGAGGCCGCCACCCCCACGGAGCGCCAAGCGGACGGCTTCTACACCGACGACTTCCTCCCCCTCCAGGCGAAGGAGCGCCTGGTGCTGGTGGACGGCGAGGAGACCATCATCCCCGGCCTACAGGTGCGCCGGGCCAGCGGGCCCACCGAGGGGCACCAGATCGTGCTGGTGACCCACGGCGGGGAGCGCGTGGCCTTCCTGGGCGACCTGGTGCCCACGCCCTACCACCTGCAGCTCGCCTGCATCTCGGCGTCGGATCGCCAGCCCGAGGAGACGCTGGAGCGCAAGCGCGAGGTGCTGGCCGAGGCAGTGGCCGACGGCTGGCTGTTGGTGTTCAGCCACGGGCTGGAAGAGCACGCCGGTTACCTGGAAAACCGCAACGGGCGCCTCTTCCTGCGCCCGGTCAGCCTAGCCTAGACCGTCCTATCCGGCCCCCGCCCCCGGTTGGCGCTTGCGCCTGCGCCCTTCTAGAATACCTCCACCCTACTGCGCCCGCTCCCGCGCGCGCACCTGGAGGCCCCCTTGGCGTCCCCCACCGCTCCCCGCGTCTTCGTCACCGGCATCGGCATGGTCACCCCCCTGGGGGTGGACGTGCGCTCCACCTGGGAGGGGCTGCTGGCAGGGCGCTCCGGCATCAGCGCAATCAGCGCGTTCGATACCAACGGCTTCGAGACCACCATCGCCGGGCAGGTGCAGAGGTTCGACCCGGAGCTGTACGTGGACCGCAAGCAGGCCCGGCGGCTCGACCGGTTCGCCCAGTTCGCGGTGGCCTCCACCTCCCAGGCGCTGGCCCAGGCGGGGCTGAACCTGCAGGACGGGAGCGTGGACGCAACGCGCGTGTCCTCCGTGGTGGGCTCCGGCATCGGCGGCATCATCACCATGTCCGAGCAGTGGGCGGTGCTGGCGGAGAAGGGCCCCACGCGCGTGAACCCCTTCCTGGTGCCCATGATGCTGGCGGACATGGCCCCCGGCCAGGTTTCCATCCTGTTCGGCGCGCAGGGCCCGAACCTGTGCACCGTCACCGCCTGCTCCTCCGGGGCCGATGCCATAGGCACGGCCTTCGAGATGCTTCGGCGGGGTGAGGCAGACATCGCCATCGCCGGGGGCACCGAGGCACCCATCTGCCCCCTGGCCGTAGCGGGGTTCAACGCCTGCATGGCCCTCTCCAAGCGCAATGACGACCCGCAGGGGGCCTCACGCCCCTTCGATGCAGGCCGCGACGGCTTCGTCATGGGCGAGGGCTCCGGCGTGCTCATCCTGGAGACGGAGGCCTCCGTCGTCCGCCGGGGTGCGACGCCCCTGGCGGAGCTGGCAGGCTACGGGGCCACCTCCGACGCGCATCACGTCACCCAGCCCGCCCCCGGCGGGGTAGGCGCGGCGCGGGCCATGGGCAAGGCCCTGGCCGAAGCAGGCATGGCCCCTGCCGATATCTCCTATATCAACGCCCACGGCACCTCTACGCCCATGAACGATCGGCTGGAGACCGAGGCGATGAAGCTCGCCTTCGGAGAGCACGCCCACACGGTGAAGATCTCCTCCACCAAGTCCATGACCGGCCACCTGCTGGGCGCCGCGGGCGGAGTGGAGGCGGCCATCAGCGTCATGGCCGTCTCGGAAGGTGCCATCCCCCCCACAATCAACCTCTCCGAGCCCGACCCGGACTGCGATCTGGACTACACCGCCAACCTCTCGCAGCGCGGGCTGGTGAAGGCCGCCATGTCCAACAACCTAGGGTTCGGCGGCCACAACGCTAGCCTCATCTTCCGCCGGGTGGGCTGATTGCTCTCCACCCCCGCGCTCTTCCAGGGCAACGCCCGCCGCTGGCGCATCGCCCCGCCCACCCCGGCGGCCGACGCAGCGCTAGTGGGGAACGGCCTGCCTCCGCTGGCCGCGCACCTGCTGGCGCGCAGGGGCATCGTCACCGAGCCCAGCGCCACCGACTTCATGGGGGTGAGCGAGCGGCTCTTCGAGGACCCCGCCGCCCTGCCCCACATCGATGAGGCAATTTCCCGTTTGCGCTTAGCGCGCGAGCGCGGCGAGACAGTAGCGGTGTACGGCGACTTCGACGCAGACGGGGTTACGGGCACGGCGCTGGCGGTGAAGGCGCTGACCCGCTTCGGCGTGCGCGCCATTTCCTACATCCCCCACCGCGTGAGCGAGGGGCACGGGCTGAACAACGCGGCCGTGGACACCCTGCGCGAGCGGGGGGCAGAGCTCATCATCACCGTGGACTGCGGCGTGACCGACGTGGGGCCGGTGGCGTATGCGCGCAACCACGGCGTGGACACCATCATCACCGACCACCACCACGTGCCCGACGGCGACCTGCC
>JAYNIL010000016.1:21347-33173 GCA_038109085.1 Chloroflexota bacterium | reverse complement strand
GCACCTCCCTAGCCCGGATAAACCCAGACTTGTCGGCATCCTTGGGGCTACGCCGTAGTTCCAACCCCGAAGTCCTCGGTGGGGTCGGTGCGATGCTCGGTGTCCAGGTACTCCGGCTTGGCCACGCCGCGCCGGTGGAAGGGGGCCAGGCCACCGCGCACCGGCCAGCACTGTCCGCGCACCGTCAGCAGCCCTGCGGCGCGGGTGCGCTGCAGCTCCGCCGACACCTCGGCGCCCACCACCAGGATGATGGACACCACGTAGAACCAGAACATCAGCACCACCACCGTGGCGGCACCGCCGTAAATGCGCTCGTAGTTGGCGAAGCTGGACAGGTAGATAACGAACCCCTGCTTTGCCGCCTCGAACAGCCCACCCGCGATGATGGCGCCGGGCAGCACTGTCCACCAGCTCACCTTCACGTCGGTGACGTAGTGGTAGATAAAGCCGAACACCAGCGCGGAGAGCGCCAGGGGCAGCACCGCAAGAACCACGCCCAGCACTCCGCGCACAAGAGCGTTCTGGAACAGCTGGTTCGTCTCATTGGTCATCACCCCGCCCAGGATGGACATGCCCGTGGTTAGCAGGAACATGAGGCCGATGGCCACCCCCACGCCCAGCTGGCTCATCTGCTGGGTGATGAAGTGGGAGGGCTCCGGCAGCTTCCACGCGCGGTTCACCACCCGGTGCACCGCGCCCAGGACCGCGCGACCCGACCAGAACAGCGCCAGGATGGACACCAGACCGATGGTCCCCCTGGCACGCACCACGCCGGAGATGTTGTCACGCAGGAACTCGCTGGAGCCCAGCCCGGGCACCTCGCGGGCCAGGAAGTCAAGCAGGCGGGCCTGGGCCTCGTCGGAGGAGATGAAGAAACCGGCCAAGGCGACGGTGCCCAGCACCAGGGGGAAGAGGGAGAAGAAGGCGTAGTAAGCGACGCCCGCCGCCATGTGGGTGCCGTCGTTGCGGAAGAAGTTGCGCACCACCCGCGCCAGCAGGTCGGCCAGCGATCGGGTCAGCGGGGGTATGGGCAACGTGTAGGCCCACTCCCGCAGGTCGACGGCCGTCTTCTTGAGTGAGGAGAGCATCCCGGAGCCGCACGTTATCCCGCTGGACGGATGCTTCTCATTTTAGCGTCGCCGGGTGGCGGAGCCGAAGTGGTTCCGCCTGCGGGTTGTGCAGGTACCTACCCCCGGTAGTTGGAGGCGCGCCAGGGGGTGGTGGCGGTGCGTTCCATGAACACGGCGTGCAGGGCGGGTCCCGCCGCCACGATGGCGCCGGATTCCGGCATGCACCGCCCGCCGCGCAGGTCGCTCACCACGCCGCCCGCCTCCCGCACCAGCAGCAGCCCCGGCGCGATGTCCCACGGCTGCACCAGGTGGTGCGCGTAGATGCCGAAGCGCCCTGCCGCCGCGTACGCCACCCCCAGCGCCGCGGAGCCCATCATGCGCACCGATTGCATCCGGGGCCACAGGTCGTGGATCAGCTCCAGCAGCAGGTGCCCGCCGGGGCCGGAGTAGCCCATGTCGAAGCCAAAGACCGCCCCCTCCGGGTTGGCTACGTCCTGCACGCGCATCGGCTCGCCGTTGAGCGTGGCCCCGTGCCCTGCCTCGGCGCTGAAGCACTCATCGCGGATGGGGTCGTAGGTGACGCCGATGACGGGCTCATCGCCGTCCAGTAACGCCACGTTCACCGCCACCTGGGGGATGCCGGAGGCGAAGTTGCGGGTGCCGTCCAGCGGGTCAACCATCCAGCGCAGTGCGCCCTCGCCCTCGTGGCTGCCCGACTCCTCGGCGATGACGCCCCAGGTGGGCGCTGCCGCGCGCAGCACGGCGAGCACCGCGTCCTCGGCAGCCCGGTCAACGGCGGTCACCAGGTTGTTCCACCCGTCCTTGAGCTCCAGGCCGATGCGCCTGGCCGACTCGGGGCTGGAGGGGCTCAGGGGGAAACGCTCGGTGATGAGGGCCCCGGCGGCGCGGGCGGCGCGTTCGGCCAACGCCAGCGCGTCCTCGCCGGAGGGGGTGCGCAGGCGCGGGCTCACGAGAGCCCCATGCGGTGGTAAACCTCGGCCAGCGTCGCCTCGGCTACGGCTTTGGCGCGCGCGGCCCCGTAAGAGAGCACCTCGCGCACACGGTCGGGGTTCTCGGCCAGCTCCTGGCGGCATTCGCGGAACTCGCGCAGGTGCTCATTGATGCCGCTCACCAGCAGCCGCTTGCAGTCAACGCAGCCGATGGCCGCGCTGGTGCACTCGGTCTGGATGCGCCCCGTCTCGCCGGGGTTGAACAGCTTGTGGAGGCTGTACACGTTGCATAACTCGGGACGCCCCGGGTCAGTGCGGCGAGCGCGCTGCGGGTCGGTGATCATGCCCATCACCCGCTTGGACGTCTCCTCCTCGGAGGCGGCCAGCTCTATCTGGTTGTCCAGGCTCTTGGACATCTTGTCCTGCCCGTCGGTGCCCCTGATGGACGGGGCCTGGGTGAGCAGTGGCTGGGGCTCCGGGAACGTCTCCCCGTAGAGCCGGTTGAAGCGGCGGACTATCTCCCGCGATATCTCGATGTGGGGCACCTGGTCGATACCCACCGGCACCCGGTCGGCCTTGAAGAGGATGACGTCTGCGGTCTGGAGCACGGGATAACCCACCAGCCCGTAGGCCACGTGCTCCTCGTCCTCGCCCAGCTGGCGCACCTTCTCTTTGAAGGTGGGCACGCGCATCAGCCAGCCCAACGGGGTGGTCATGGAGAGGAGGGCGTGCAGCGACATCACCTCCGGCACCTGGCTCTGCACGAACAGCACGCTGCGCTCTGGGTCCAGCCCCGCCGCCAGCCAGTCCAGCACCATCTCGTGGGTGTTGCGGCCTATCTCCGCCACCTGGTCGGTGCCCTGGAGAGTGGTGAGGGCATGGATGTCGGCCACGCCGAAGAAGCACTCGTGCTCATCCTGGAGCGAGACCCAGTTGCGCAGCGCACCGAAGTAATTACCCAGGTGCAGTCGCCCGGAGGGGCGCATAGCGGAGTAGACGCGGTGGGCCACGGGGGGGAGACCTCTCGGAGGGAGTGGCGAAAGTCTAGCACGCGGGGGCCGCCCGCCTGGCCTACGCCTGGGCGCGCTTGCGGGCCAGGCGCTGGTAGTAGGTGACGTAGGCGCGCACCGTGGGCAGGTAGGAGCGGTCGGCCTTCTCCGGCTTGGCGAACATGTACGTCCGCACCTCCACGTCCATCTCCTGCTCGCTCTTGCCGGCGGCCATGCCCGCCTGGATCAGCGCGCCCAGCTCGATGGTCACCCGCTCCACCGCGTCCAGCGCGTAGCGCGGGTTGGTGGGCAGGAAGCCGGTGTGCACCGGCAGCAGGTAGCGCGGGTCCAGCTCGCGCATGCGGCGGATGGACGCCAGCGCAGCCTCCACGTCGAAGTAGGGCAGCGTCATGGGAGTGTCGGGCATGAAGCGTGGGGGCATGTAGTTGCCCGCCCCGTGGCCGGAGTAGAGCGCCCGGTTCTCGAGGTCCAGCACACCGATGTGGTCAAGGGAGTGGCCCGGGAGGAAGACGGTCTGATAGGGCCGCCCGCCCAGCTCGAAATCGTCCACGTCGTCCACCACCACCAGCTGCTCGGCAGGCACCGGCAGGAGCGCCCCAAAGATGGACTCCCACTCCGGGCCGAACACCGCGCGGGTGCCGTCGGCCAGGCGCGAGACATCGGTGATGTAGGGCGCGCCCCGGCGCTGGAACACCGCCTTGGCCTTCGGCAACTGGGCCACCAGCCAGCCGGCCCCGCCCGCGTGGTCCACGTGGATGTGCGAGGGGATGACGTACTCGATCTCATCCACGTCGTGCCCCATCGCCGCGATGGCCCGGAGTGCCCCTTCAGCTACCACGGTGGGGCCGGGGTCCAGGAGGGCGGCGTGGGGGCCGGGGATGTACCAGACGGCGTGGGGGAAGGCCCCGTCGGTGAACAGTCCGGCGGTGTCGCGCCCGTAGGTGGTGCGCATCTCGAAGACGCCGGGGAACACCTCTTCGGTGGTGAAGTCCATGCCTGCCTCCTGGCTAGCCCTTCCCGTGCAGCTCGCGCTGGTCGATGACCCGCTTGGCCTTGAACTGCGTGCGCTCCAGCTCGCCGGGGCGCTTGATCTCCACCGCTGCCCGTATGCCCAGCGTGGCCTGGAGCGCCCCGGCCAGGCGCTGGCGCGTCGCGTCCAGCTCGCCCGCCGCCTCCGGGGTGTGCTCGGCAAGCACCGTCAGTTCGTCCATGATGCGCTCTCGGGTGACCACCATGCGGAACTCGCCGGTGAGGCCCGCCGTGGCGCGCACCACGTTCTCCACGGCGGAGGGGTACACGTTCTCGCCGCGGATGGTCACCATGTCGTCCACCCGCCCGTACACCCCGCTCGGCATGCGCGGGTAGGTGCGTCCGCACGGGCACGGGTCGTTGACCCAGGAGGCCAGGTCGCCCGACCAGAACCGAATCAACGGCTGAGAGGTGCGCTCCAGGTGGGTGTAGACCGGCGTGCCCTCGGCCCCGTAGTGAGCGACGGCCTTGGTGGCTGGGTCCAGCAACTCCGTGTAGACGATGTCCTGCCACAAGTGCATGCCGGGGGCGTGGGCGCACCCGCCGTTGGACATCCACGGGCTCATCTCGCCCGTGGAGCCCGAGTCCACCACCACCGCTCCGTAGGCGTCCTCCAGCGCCTTGCGCGTTGCCGGTATGGACGCGCCGGGCTCACCGGAGAAGAGGAGTACCCGGAAGCCGATGCTGCGCGGGTCGAGCCCCTCCTCCCGCGCCACCTCGGCCAGGTAGAGGGCGTAGGAGGGCGTGCCGTAGAAGACCGTGGGCCGAGCCGCCTGCACCCAGCGCACCGCCATGCGCGTCTGTCCGGAGGCACCGGCCCCGAAGGGGAAGCAGCGCGCGCGCATACGCTCGGCGCCCACCAGCGCGCCCCAGCTGCCCATGTAGAGGGTGAAGGGGGAGGCGATGAACACCATGTCATCGGGCCGGATGCCCCCCGCCCACATCACCCGCGCGTGGGCGTTGCCGATGCGCGCCCAGTCATCGCGCGAGATGGTGAGCACCGTGGGGATGCCCGTGGTGCCGGAGGAGCCGTGGATGCGCTCGATGGAGCGCCAGTCGTCGCAGATGTTGGAGCCGAAGGGCGGGTTCTCCAGTAGGTCGGCGCGCAGGTTCTCCTTGGTGATGGTGGGGATGCGGTGGAACCCGTCCAGGTCCAGCGTGGCCAGGTCGCCCGCCGTCACGCCCGCCGCGCCCCAGATGCGCCGGTAGAAGGGGGAGCGCTCCCACGCCCACCCCAACTGCGCGCGCAGCTTGGCCAGGATGATGTCCATACGCTTGTCCGGGTCCATCGTCTCCAGCTCCGGGAACCAGTAGGCCTGGTCCGGCGCGGGCAGGTAGGACTCGTCGTAGATGGGGGGCCAGTGCGGTTCGGCGCTCACGGGCGCTCCTCCCGGTGCAGGGTCGGCGGTCAGGAACGGTGGGGGGCGTTCTCGCGGATAAACCGCTCGATGTCGGCCAGGCTGGAGCCCACGGGGAACACCCCGTCCACCCCCAACTCCTTCAGGGCGGCCACGTCCTTGTCGGGGATCGTCCCGCCCAGCATGATGAGCGCCTCGCCGCGCAGCTCGCGCCGGTCCACCTCGGCCATCAGCTTGTCCATCAGCTGGTTATGGGCGCCGGACAGCAGGCTCACGCCGATCACGTCAGCCCCCTCTGAGATGGCCGCCTCAACGGCGTCCTCCGGGCTCACTCGCATGCCCAGGTAGTGCACGTCCATCCCGGCGCGGGTGAGGCCCTGGGCCACCACCTTCACGCCCCTATCGTGCCCGTCCAGGCCCAGCTTCACCAGCAGCACCTTGATGGGCTTGCCGCCGGACGGGGCAGGGGACTGCTCTCTCATGCTCACTCCCTAGAAGACGCCGGGGTCGGTGTGGTCGCCCAGCTCATCGCGCAGCACCCCCATCACCTCGCCCTCGGTGGCGTGTGCCTCCACCGCGGCGATGACCAGGGGCATCAGGTTCTGGTCCGTGTGGGCTGCGGCCCGCAGCGCGTCCAATCGCGCGGCCACGGCGGCGCCATCCCGGTTGTGGATCACCGCCTCCAGCTGGGCCAGCTGGCGCTGCTCCTCCGCCGGGTCGTGCTCGTACAGCTCCGGGGGCGCATCGTCGTCGTCCTCAGGCACGTTCAGGCCCAGCACTTGGTAGTCCTTGCGCTCGATGCGGTCCTGGTAGTCAAAGGCCGCTCCGGAGATCTCCCGCTCGATGACGCCAGACTCGATGGCCGCGAACATTCCCTCGCGCATGGAGCCGCCACCCATCTCCCGGATGCGTTCGATGATGGCCCACGTGCCCTCCTCCACGTCCGAGGTGAGCTTCTCCACGAAGAACGAGCCGCCCAGTGGGTCGATGGTGGAGGTGACGCCCGTCTCCGAGGCGAGGATGCGCTGGGTGTTCAGCGAGAGGCGCATGGCGTGCTCCGAGGGAATGTCGTGCGCCTCGTCGTAGCCGGACACGTGCAGCGACTGAGTGCCGCCCAGCACAGCGGAGAGTGCTTGGGTGGTCCCGCGCACCAGGTTGTTCAGGGCGCCCGCGCGGATCAGAGTGGAGCCAAGGGTCTGGGTGTGGAAGCGGCAGAGCATGGCGCGTGGGTCCGTCGCACCGTACTGCTCCTTCGTGATGCGCGCCCACAGCCGCCGGGCTGCGCGCAGCTTGGCCACCTCCTCGAAGAAGTCCATGTGGACGCCGAAGAAGAAGGAGAGGCGCGGGGCGAACTCATTCACGTCAATGCCGCGGGCGATGCCGGCCTCCAGGTAGGCCATGCCCTGGGCCAGGGTGAAGCCCAGCTCCTGCACGGCGGTGGAGCCCGCCTCGCGGGTGTGGTAGCCGGAGATGGAGATGGTGTTCCAGCCCGGCACATGCTTGGTGCAGAACTCCACCACGTCCATGGTGAGGCGGAATCCGCCGCGCGGGCCCAGCGCATACGTCTTCTGGCCGAAGAATTCCTTGAGCGCATCGTTCTGCACCGTCCCGCGCAGCCGCTCCCAGGGCACGCCGCGCTCTCTGGCGTGGGCCAGCAGCATGGAAAGCAGCACGATGGCCGGGTGGTTGATGGTTAGAGAGATACTCACCTCGTCCAGCGCTATCCCCTCGTACAGGTCGGCCATGTCGGCCAGCGTGTCTATCGCCACGCCCAGCCGGCCCACCTCGCCCTCCGCCAGTGGATGGGCCGAGTCGTAGCCGGTGAGGGTGGGGTGGTCGAAGTCGGTGGACAGGCCCGTCTGGCCGTGGGCCAGCAGGTACTTGTAGCGTGCGTTGGTGGACTTGGCCGTGCCGAACCCGGCGATCTGCCGGCGCGTCCACTCGCGGCCCCGGTACATGGTGGGGTAGACCCCACGGGTGAAGGGGTAGGCGCCCGGCTCGCCCAGGTCGTTCCCGTAATCGAGCCCCGCTACGTCCTGGGGGGTATAGAGGCGCTTCACCGGCAGGCCGGAGACGGTCTCGAACCGCTCGCGGCTCTCCGGCGCGCTCTCCACCGTGCGCTTGAGGGGGCCGTGCTCCCACTCCTGGAGGCGGCGCTCCGCGTCCTTCAGCGCGTCCGCATCGTACAGGCTCACCGCGTCCTCCTGTGCCGCACCTGGGCCGGGGCGCAGGGGGCCGCGCTATCCTAGCGCAGGCCGCTCCGGGGTGCATCACAGGTTTGTGAAGCCGCGCACATACGGTTGAACCCGCGGACCCCCTTCTTCTATAATCCGGGGGAGTGGCCGGGGGGTGCCGCCTCCCGCGTTCCGCACCCGTATCCACACTTGGAGGCGATGATGGCCAACCTTCGGCTGCCCGGGCCGACCCCCGTACCCCCTGACGTCGTCGAGGCGATGACCAAGGACATGATCGACCACCGGGGGGTGGAGTTCGCAGCGCTTATCCGGCGCATCAACGAGAACCTGAAGACGGCCTTCGTCACCAAGAACGACGTGCTCGTCCTGACCTCCTCGGGCACCGGGGCCATGGAGGCCTCCATCGTCAACACCCTCTCGCCGGGCGACCGCGTGCTGGCGGTGACAGTGGGCAACTTCGGCGACCGCTACGCCAAGATCGCCGAGGCGTATGGGGCCTCCGTGAACGTGCTCAAGTTCCCGGACGGTGAGGCTGCCGACCCGGAGGCCATCCGGCAGGCGCTCAAGGATGACTCCGCCGTGAAGGCGGTGCTCATCACCCACAACGAGACCTCCACCGGCATTACCAACGACCTGAAGACCATCGCCGGCATCGTCAAGGGCGAGTTCGACAAGCTGCTGCTGGTGGACGCCATCTCGTCCCTGGGCTCCATCGAGCTGCCTATGGACGCGTGGGACCTGGACGTGGTGCTGGCCGGCTCGCAGAAGGGCTGGATGTGCCCGCCGGGCCTGGCCATGATCTCCTTCTCGGAGCGCGCGCTGAAGGCGGCCGAGACGGCGAAGATGCCGAAGTTCTACTTCTCCGTGGCTGAGGCCCGTAAGTCGCTCAAGAACGGGCAGACTCCCTGGACCCCGGCCGTTTCCATCATGTACGGGCTGGACTTTGCCCTGCGCAAGATGCTGGACGGGCGCGACATGCAGGCGGTCTACGCCTTCCACAAGGAGATCGCCGGGTACACCCGCGCGGGTCTGGAGAAGATGGGCCTGAAGTTGGTGGCCAAGAATGAGAAGCAGGCCTCCAACACGGTGACGGCGGCCTTCGTTCCTGAGGGCATGACCGACGAGGCGCTGCTGACGATGCTGCGCGAGCAGCACGACATCATCGCCGCCGAGGGCCGGGGCCTGCTGGCCGGACGGGTGTTCCGCATCGGCCACATGGGCTATGTGACCAAGGACGATATCGACGGCGTTTTCGCGGCGCTGCGCGAGGCGTTGCCCAAGCTGGGCTTTAACCCACCCGCCGCCTAAACATCACGGCAACGACGGGCCCCGCCACATGGCGGGGCCCGTATTCTCTATAGGGAGCAACTCTATGGCGCGCATCCTCGTCTCCGACCCCATCGACCAGGCTGGGGTGGACCGACTCAAGGTGGCCGGGCACGACGTGGATGTGAAGACGGGCCTCAAGCCGGAGGAGCTGGAGTCCATCATCGGCGGGTACGACGCGCTAGTGGTGCGCTCCGAGACCAAGGTGACGGCCGCCGTGCTGTCCAAGGCGGCGGGCCTGCAGGTGGTAGGCCGCGCCGGCGTGGGCGTGGACAACATCGACTTGGACGCCGCCACCGCCAAGGGCGTGGCGGTGGTCAACGCCCCCACGGGCAACACCCTTGCTGCGGCGGAACACGCCTTCGCGCTGATGATGGCGCTCTCTCGCAACATCCCCGCTGCCGACGCCTCCATGCGCCGTGGCGAGTGGACCCGCAGCAAGTTCACGGGTGTTGAGCTGCGCAACAAGACCCTGGGCGTCATCGGCCTGGGCAAGGTGGGCTCCGAGGTTGCCCGCCGGGCCATCGCCTTCCAGATGAAGGTGCTGGCCTTCGACCCGTACCTGTCCAAGGACCTGGCCGCCTCCATCGGCGCGCAGGTGGTGGATATGGACACCCTGCTGGCGGGTTCCGACTACATCACGATACACACCCCCCTTGCTCCCGGCGCCAAGGCGCTGATTGGCGTGCCGGAGTTCCCCAAGCTCAAGAAGGGCGTGCGCATCATCAACGCGGCGCGCGGCGGTCTGGTGGACGAGGCGCTGCTTAAGGCGGCGCTGGAGTCTGGGGCCGTGGCCGGCGCGGGGCTGGACGTGTTCACGTCCGAGCCGCTAAAGGATCGCTCGCTTTTAGACGCTCCGCACCTGGTGGTCACCCCGCACCTGGGTGCCTCCACCGAGGAGGCGCAGGTGGAGGTGGCCAATGAGGTGGTGGAGCAGGTGCTCGCCATCCTGCGCGGTGATACCGCCCCCTACACCATCAACGTGCCCTTCGTGCCCGCGGGGGTGCGGGCCGCCCTGGCCCCGTTCATCCCCGTGGCCTCGGCCATGGGCCGTATCGCGATCCAGTTGGCCGAGGGGCAGCTGGAGTCGGTGACGTTGCGGGTGTCGGGGGAGATCGCCGAGCACGATGCGGGCATCCTGGCCTCGGCCGCGCTGGTGGGCGTGCTGGGCGCCGCGTCCGAGGTGAAGGTGAACCTCATCAACGCGCCGCGCTTCGCCAAGGAGCGCGGACTAAACGTGGTGCAGGAGCGCGACCCAGAGGGCGCGGGGCAGTACGTGAACCTGGTGGGCGTGGAGGTGAAGGCGGGTGGGCGCACGGCGTACGTGGCGGGCTCGACCGTCAACGGGCGGGTCCACCTGCTGCGCCTCAACGACTTCTACCTGGACATGGAGCCCTCCGCCCCCTACATGCTCTTCACCTCCCAGACCGACCAGCCCGGCATGATCGGGAGGGTCGGCACCATCGCGGGCGCGCATGACCTCAACATCTCCTTCATGGAGGTGGGGCGCGATGCCCCGCGCGGGCAGGCGACCATGATTGTCGGCTTCGACGACCCGCTCACCGAGGCGATGCTGGCCGAGATCCGTGCCATACCCGGCATGGTTAGCGTCACCGTCGTCACCCAGTAGCCATCTCACCCAACTGGAAGATTGACGCGGCAGCACCGTCCTTTAGGGTGGGCGCACGCCCCTCATGAACGAGGCGTCATCGCCACGCTCGCTGTTCACCTGTCCCACCCGGCCTGATGGCCCATAGCCCTGGCTGGGTTCACGCTGCAGGCCCTGGTGGCCGGGAGCGCTCCGGCTTCGGCCGCGGGCAGCACCGAGTACGTCACGTTCTGGCGTGGCGAGTTGCGCATCATCGTGCACCAGCCGGACACCACCGTCACCAACTACAACATCGACACCCGGGTGGCGCTGGTGGACATGGTGGTCACCGGCCTGATCACCGACGCCACCCCCCGGGTGGGCTTGGACACTGTGCGGGTGAACCCCAACAAAACAAAGCGGCCTGGAAGGGCAAGGGTGGCAAGTGCCCCAACTAGGCCCACGCCGCGCACGCGGGCGTTGAAGGGGGCGGCCGTTGCCCGGCGGCCCCCTTTCCTGTGCCGTTCTCCTTGTTGGCCGAGGGGCTGCGTGCTACCATGCGCCGGTGATTCGTTCGGAAAATCACGAACCACCGAGGCGGCGATGACCCCCACCTCCCCTCAGCAGCACCCAGGGCAGACCGCGGAAACCGCGGTGCTGCGTGAGCGGGCGCGCCGGGCCATCGCGGAGCAGCCCGCCAAGACCGTCACGGTGCTTTCCAGCCTGCTGGCCGCCCACCACGAGTTGGGCTGGCTCCCCGCTGAGGCGCTGGACGAGGTCGCCCAACGCCTGGACACCAGCACCAGCGCTGTCTGGTCCATCGCATCCTTCTACCCCAACTTCCGCTTCACGCCGCCCAACCGGCACGTGGTCGAGGTGTGTTGGGGCCCCACCTGCCACGTCATGGGTGCCCAGCCGCTGCTCCAAGGGCTGCTGACCCATCTTGACCTGGGGGGCGAGGGCGAGACGGGCGATGGATCCATCTCCCTCAAGTACAACCCGTGCCTGGGGGTGTGTCCCCACGGCCCGGCCATGTCGTTCGATCACCAGTTGGCGGGGCGCATGTCACTGGCCGAGGCCGAGCGGCGCATCGCGGCGCTGCGGGTTGCGGACGAGGAGGCGGCCAAGGAGGCACGGCTGGGCGAGGAATCGGAGCGCGGGACCCCCGAGGAGCGCGCCGCGAGCGTGGTGAGCATCGAGGACGCCATCGCCCGCCTTTCGGGCAAGCCCACCGCCGAGGCGCCGGAGCCGGCGGCCGACGCTGAGCCCACCGCCAAGCCCAAGGCCAAGGCGGCACCCA
>JAYNIL010000016.1:0-21247 GCA_038109085.1 Chloroflexota bacterium | reverse complement strand
GAGCCGGCGGCCGACGCTGAGCCCACCGCCAAGCCCAAGGCCAAGGCGGCACCCAATAAGAAGGCGGCTGTGAAGAAGCCAGCGAAGAAGAAGAGCTTCAAGGGCAGTGGAGGTAAGGCGTGAGCGAGGCGTACGAGGCGCTCTCCCAGCGCGCCGCTGATCATGTTGCCGAGCTGGCCTCCCGCCCCTGGGTACGGGTGGGCACGGGCCTCATGGGCCTGGCCGCCGGAGTACGCGATACACTGGGCGCCCTGCGCCACGACATCGCCCGCGCCGGCGTGGAGGCCACCATCTCCGAGGTGGGCACCATGGGGCTGTGCTACGCAGAGCCGCTGGTGGATATCCAGACCCCCGGCGGCCCCCGCGTGCTGTACGGCAACGTGGGCCCGGAGGACGTGCCGGAGCTTGTGGCCGAGCACATCGCGGGTGGGCGCCCCGTGGCATCGAGGGCCCTGGCCGTGGTGGAGGGCGCCGTCCCCGGCGTTCCCGCGCTGGCTGAGCTACCCATGATGGCCCAGCAGGTGCGGGTGGCGCTGCGCAACGCGGGCCACATCGACCCCGCCGACATCCTCCAGTACATCGCGCGCGGAGGCTACGCGGGGCTCGATCGGGCCCTGGGCATGGAGCGGGCCGCGCTGGTGGACGAGGTGAAGCGCTCCAACCTGCGCGGGCGCGGCGGGGCTGCCTTCTCCACGGGCACCAAGTGGAGCTTCCTGGCGGGCAACCCCTCGCCGGTAAAGTACATCCTGTGCAACTGCGAGGAGGGCGACCCGGGCGCCTTCAACGACAAGTCCATCCTGGACTCGGACCCCTACACCCTGGTGGAGGGGTGCACCATCGCCGGTTTCTCGTGCGGTGCCTCCAACGGCATCGTGTTCATCCGCGATGGGCATGACGAACCCATCGAGCGCACCCGCGCCGCTATCGAGGCAGCCTACGAGCAAGGCCTGTTGGGCGAGGACATCCTGGGCTCCGGCTTCACCTTCCATATGGAGGTCGCCCTGGTGGGCGAGTCCTACGTGGCGGGTGAGGAGACGGCGCTCATGGAGGCCGTCGAGGGCAAGCGTTCCATGCCACGGTTCCGCCCGCCCTTCCCGGCAGCCTACGGGGTGTGGGGCAAGCCCTCGAACATCAACAACATCAAGACGCTCTCCTACGCACCGGAGATCGTGCGCCGGGGGGCGGACTGGTTCCTCTCCATCGGCACGGAGAAGTCTCCCGGCACCGCCATCGCGTGCCTGTCGGGGGATATCCGCTACCCCGGCCTGGTGGAGGTGCCCTTCGGCCTCACCATGCGCCAGGTGGTGGAGGAGCTGGGCGGGGGTGACCCGGACGGGCGCGCCATCAAGTTCCTCCAGACCGGCGGGCCCCTGGGCGGCGTGCTGCCCGCGGACCAATTGGACATCGTCCTGGACTTCGATGCCATGGTGGCGGCGGGGGCCATGTTCGGCTCCGGCGGACTCATTGTCTGCAACGAGACACGCTCCGTGGTGGATTTGATCCGGGTGCTGGTCGCCTTCGATCAGCTGGAATCGTGCGGTAAGTGCTTCCCGTGCCGCCTGGGCTCCTCGCACCTGCTGGATGTGTTGGAGCGGCTGTGCGCCGGGCAGGGGCGTCCGGGCGACTGGGCGCTGATGGAGCGGGTGGGCAACAACATGCGTGCGGGCTCCCTGTGCGGCCACGGCCAGCTGGGCTACAACCCGGTGGCCTCTGCGCTGCGCTTCTTCAAGGAGGAGTTCGAAGCACAGGCAATCGGCCACGGCTCCATCCCTATCGGTTCGTTCGTGGGCCCGCGCAACACCCGCCGGGGCGCGCAGCTGGAGGGCGAGACGCCCACCGCCGCCGTCAAGGCCGACTTCGTGGCACGTCCGCGCCCCGTTGGCGCGGGCGCGGGGGAGTAGACGATGGCTGACCCGGTCAAGCTGACCATCAACGGGGTCGAGGTCACCACCAGCCCCGATAAGATGCTAATCCAGGCCGCGAACGAGGCCGGGGTCTACGTCCCCTACCTGTGCTACCACCCCGGCATGAAGCCCTACGGGGCGTGCCGCATGTGCGTGGTGGAGGTCGAGGGCCAGCGCGGCACCCCCGCCGCCTGTACGCTGCCGGTGCGCGAGGGCATGGTGGTGAACACCGTAGCCGCCCCCGCCGAGGATGTGCGCTCCACCACGCTGGACCTGCTGCTCTCCGAGCACCCCCACGGGTGCCTCACCTGCCACCGCATCGATCTGTGCGGGCCGCAGGACGTGTGCCTGCGCCACGTGGACGTGCTGGACCGGTGCGTCACCTGCCCCAAGAACGAGCGGTGCGAGCTGAAGGACACCACCCGCTTCCACCCCCAGCCCCAGGTGAGCCCGCTCACCTTCCAGTACCGGGGCCTGCAAGTGGAGACCAAGGACCCCTTCTACGACCGCGACTACAACCTGTGCATCGTGTGCGCGCGCTGCGTGCGCGCCTGCGATGAGCTGCGGGGCGACGTGGCCCTGGGCATGACCGAGCGCGCCGGCCAGGTGCTGGTGGGCACCGTGCTGGGCGAATCGCTGCTGGAGGCGGGGTGCGAGTTCTGCGGGGCGTGCCTCGACGTGTGCCCCGTGGGCGCCCTCACCGAGACCGCCAACAAGTGGGAGCGCCCCACCCGCACGGTGCAGTCGGTGTGCGGGGAGTGTCCCGTGGGCTGCACCATGACCTATGAGGTGAACAAGCAGGGTAGGGTGGTTCGGGCCATCCCGGAGCTCAACTCCCCCGTGAACAAGGGGCAGGCCTGCTTCCGGGGCAAGTTCGGCTACACCTACGTTAACGACAAGCGCCGCCTGCGCACCCCGCTGGTGCGCCGTGACGGCGCGCTCACCGAGGCCACCTGGGAGGAGGCCATCGCCGCCGCCGCCGAGGGCCTCGCTCCCCACAAGGGCGCCTTCGCCCTGCTCACCGGCGGACGCGAGACCAACGAGGAGCTCTACGCCGCTCAGAAGTTCGCCCGCGCCGTCATGGGCTCCAACTCCGTTGATATGGCCTCCAACGACCGTCCCGGCGTGGTCGAGGGCATCCAGGACGTGTTCGGCGTCTTCGCGGGCACCCTTTCCGTGCAGGAACTGCGCTCCTCCAAGGTGGTGTTGGCCGTCAGCGCCAACCCCACCGAGGACCAGAACGTGGTGGCGGTGCCCATCAAGCAAGCGGTGCGCGCCGGAACCCAGCAGCTCATCGTGGTGGACGCGCGCGAGGTGGAGCTCACCCGCTTCGCGGCACTGTGGCTGCGCCCGTACCCCGGCACCGAGGGAGCCGTGGTGGGCGGCATGCTCAAGGCGGTGCTGGACCTGGGCCTGGCCGACCCTGCCGAGGTTGCGAGGCGCGCCGATGGCTTCGAGGAGCTGGCCGCCTCCCTGGAGGCGTTCACGCCTGACGCGGTGGAGGAGGTCACGGGCGTGCCCGCGGACCTGCTTCGCCAGGCCGCCGAGCTGTACGCCAACGGCGGGCCCGCCGCCACCCTCTACGCCGCCGATTCCACCGCTCACGGTACCCGGCGCAACCTGGGCCGCGCCGCCTCTGCACTGGCCGTGGTGACGGGTAACGTGGGCATCCCCGGCGCGGGGCTCATGCCGCTGATGGCCGGTGCCAATGTGCAGGGTGCGTGGGACATGGGCGTGTGGTCTATGTCGCTGCCGGGCCACGACTTCGTGCGCGACGCCGAGGCCCGCGAGCGCCTGGGTGCGCTGTGGGGTGTGAGCCTACCGACCCAGGAGGGGCGCGGGAACGTCAACATCGTGCGCGGCGCATCGGATGGGTCGCTGAAGGCGATGCTGGTGCTGGGCACCCACGCCGCCATGGCCGATGGCTCCCTGGGCGATGTGGCCGGGGCCTTCGCCAACCTAGACTTCCTGGCCGTCTCCGACGCCTTCCCCTCGGCCATCACCGAGCAGGCTGACGTCGTGTTCCCCTCGACCGTCTGGGCTGAGAAGACGGGCACCTACACCAACTTGGAGCGCCGCGTGCAGGCGCTGGTGCCCGTGGTCGGCCCCCACAACTCCCAGGCGCGCTCTGATGTGGCGCTGGTGAGTGAGTTGGCGACGGCCATGGGCGCGCGCGGGTTCGACTGGGCGGGGCCCGAGGCGGTGCTGGAGGAGATCGCCCAGGCGGTAACCCAATACGCGGGCATCACCTATGGCGGGCTGTTGGACGATACCGTGCGGTCGGCCAAGCCCGACATCTCCAACCCGCAGCCCACCCAGGTGCTCTACTCCGAGGACGTGCGCCAGGGCACCCGCTGGCCGTACCCCGCCTCCCGTCCCACACTGGCCCCCCTCACGCTGTACGCGCGCCCGGAGCGCACCAGCGAGGCCTTCCCGCTGATGTTGGCCCACGGGCGGGTGCTGGTGCAGCCGGGGCGCGATGCAGGCGTGGCATCGGACGGGCGACGCAACCGCGTGGCCCGCGGCGAGGAGTTCGTCCTGCACCCGGCGGACGCCGCTCGCGCGGGGTTGACCGAGGGGGAGCGCGTCGCCGCCCTCAGCCAGAACGGCGGGCGCCAGAGCGGGTACGTGCGCATCAGCGATGAGACGCTGGAGGGGGTCGTCGCTCTCACCAGCCTGTTCGGCACCCTGGCCGTGGAGGCTGACGCCTCGGCCGACCCCGACCCCATGAACCGCATCCCGCGGCTCGACGCACGCCCCGTGCGCATCGAGCGCCAGCATGAGGCCCAGGCATGACGATGCAGGAAGGCAGTCCCGAGGCGCAGGAGCGGCTGGAGCATCTGCCCAAGGCATGGATTGTCAAGAAGCAGGAGGTGGCGGAGGACCTGTTCCTCATGTGGCTCAAGCCCGACCAGCCCTTCCGCTTCAAGCCGGGCCAATACATTACCATCGGCAAGGCGGGCATCGAGCGCCCCTACTCCATCGCCTCCGCCCCATTCGAGCACCGCATCGAGCTGTTCATCGAGTACGTGCTTCCGGAGTACGGCGGCAAGCTCACCCCGGTGCTGTGGAACCTGCACGTGGGCGACTACGTCTCCTACCGGCCCAAGGCCAAGGGCATCTTCACCTTCAACCCCAAGTACCACCACCACGTTATGGTGGGCACGGTGACGGGCGTCGCGCCCTTCATCTCCATGGTGCGCCAGGCGCAGAAGGAGAACGTACGTGGCCACCACTTCTACGTGCTGGAGGGCGCCAGCCACCAAGACGAGTTCGTCTACGACTCGGAGTTCGAGCGCCTGGCGGAGCGCCGGCCGGAGCTGGTGACCTTCGTCGCCACCGTCTCGCGCCCGCAGGCCGAGCGCAACCACGGTTGGGCGGGCCCCACGGGCCGGGTGAACACCATCCTGGACGAGTACCTGGACAAGTGGTCGCTCCCCAAGGAAGA
Source organism: Chloroflexota bacterium (assembly GCA_038109085.1). Lineage (GTDB taxonomy): Bacteria > Chloroflexota > Dehalococcoidia > Lucifugimonadales > Australimonadaceae > Australimonas. The sequence goes on along the minus strand of JAYNIL010000016.1, from coordinate 15,895 downwards.
CACGCTCATCTACCTGTGCGGCAACCCCGGCATGATCGAGGACATCAGGACGCGCCTGGGTGGGACGGGCTGGAACGTGCTGGACGAGCGGTTCTGGAAGGAAGAGGCTTGATCCCCAAGCGCTGCGTCTATGACTAGCGCGCCCGCGCACCACGACGACCTGCTCTACGGCGGCCTGACCCACCGCGCCAAGATGGTGGTGCTGGCCGCCGTGCTGCTGGGGCTGTTCATGGCGGCACTGGATCAGACCATCGTCGCCACCGCGCTCCCGCGCGTGGTCGCCGAGCTGGGTGGGTTCGCCCACTTTTCTTGGGTGGTCACCGCCTACCTACTCGCCTCTACGGCGGGCGTGCCCATCGCGGGCAAGCTGTCCGACCTGTACGGGCGCAAGTGGCTTTTCGCGGCGGGCCTATTCATCTTCACCCTGGGCTCGGTGCTCTCCGGGCTGGCCCAGAACATGGCCCAGCTCATCGCCTTCCGGGGCGTGCAGGGCCTCGGCGCCGCCGTGCTCATGGGCAACGCCTTCGCCGTCATCGCTGACCTGTTCCCCCCCGCGGAGCGCGGGCGCTGGCAGGGGCTGTTCGGAGCAACCTTCGGCCTCGCTTCGGTCATCGGCCCGCTGGCGGGCGGGTTCCTGACCGACAACCTCTCCTGGCGTTGGGTCTTCTTCATCAACGTGCCCGTGGCCGCGGCGGCGCTGGCCGTCTTGGTGGTGGGAATGCCCGGCACCAGGCGGCACCAGGGCCGCCCCTCCATCGACTGGCTGGGGGCCGCCGTCATGGTGGCAGCCGTGGTAGTGGCCATGCTCGCCTTCACCTGGGCAGGCTCCACCTACCTGTGGGGCTCGGTGCAGATCATCGGCATGCTCGCCGGGGCGCTGGCGCTGACGGGGCTGTTCCTGCTTATCGAGCGCAGGGCCGCCGAGCCCATCCTGCCGCTCTGGCTCTTCACCAACCCCGTCTACCCGGTGGCTGTGGGCATCGTGTTCCTCACCGGCATCGCCATGTTCGGCGGCATCGTCTTCCTGCCGCTTTTCATCCAGGGGGTGTCCGGCGCCTCGGCCACCAACTCCGGTGCGGTGCTCATGCCCATGAGCTTCGCCATCGTGGGCGCCAGCGCCGTGGGCGGGCAGGTCATCTCGCGCACCGGGCGCTACAAGATGCCCGCCGTGGGGGGCCTGGCCATCATGACGGTGGGCATGTTCCTGCTCACCCGCATGGGCGTGGGCACACCGCACGGGGACGTGATCCGCAACATGGTCATCATGGGCGTGGGGCTGGGCATCAGCTTCCCCACCTTCATCATCGCGGTGCAGAACGCCTTCCCCCAGCGGGTGGTGGGCGTGGTGACGGCCTCGGTGCAGTTCTTCCGCTCCATCGGCGGCACCATCGGCGTGGCCGTCATGGGTTCCCTCATGGGCGATGTCATCACCCGCGCCATGGCCCCTGCGCTGGAGGGGCTGCCGCCCGCGGCTCAGGCGCTGCTGGCCGACCCACAGGCGTTGGTGAACCCCAAGGCGCGGGAGGCGGCGCTGGCGGCGCTGCAGGGCACGCCGGATCCCACGGGCACGCTGGCGAGCGTGTTCACTGCCATGCGCGATGCGCTCGCCGCCGGCGTGCATCAGGTGTTCGTGGTGGCGCTCATCATCGCCGTGGTGGCGCTGGTGCTCTCCCTAGTGCTGCGGGAGATACCGCTGCGCGGGCGCAGGGCCTCAGGCCCGCCGCCCGCGGCCTAGCCGCGGGCGCTCTCAGCTCGCTGCGCTCCGCTCGTCTCAAGGGGGACACCCCCTGGGCGCTTCGCGCCGAACCCCCCGGCGGGGAGAGGTGCCCTCTCCCACTGCACCCCTCTAGCCCGGACAACTCTTGGCTATCAGCGTCCTTGGGGCTATGCCCCATCAGGCATGCACCCACGCCCGCGCCCCGGTAGAATCGCCACGTGCCTACGCCCGTCCGCACCCAGTACCTGGAGATGAAGGCGCGCCACCCCGGCGCGCTGCTCCTGTTCCGCATGGGCGACTTCTACGAGACGTTCGATGAGGACGCGCGCATCGCCGCGCGCGATCTGGAGATTGTCCTCACCCAGCGCGACATGGGGGGCGGGGAGGTGGTGGCTCTGGCGGGCATCCCGTATCACGCGCTGGACGCGTATCTCGGCCGCCTCATCCGCAAGGGGCACCGGGTCGCCATCTGCGAGCAGGTGTCCGAGCCCGACGGCAAGAAGCTGGTGGAGCGCGATGTGGTGCGCGTGGTCACCCCCGGCACGGTGTTGGAGCCGGGGCTGGTGGAGGAGGCGGCCAACACGTACCTGGCCGCCGTGGCGCTGGACGGGGAGCGCGCGGGCGTGGCCCACGCCGACGTGTCCACCGGCGAGTTCGCCGTGACCGAGGTGGCGCTGGAGGACCTGCCTCGCGAGCTAGCGCGCCTGGACCCACGCGAGGTGCTGGCCGCCGTGAGCTGGGTGGGCGAGGTGCCCTTGCACACGGAGGCGGTGACGCTCACGCCACTTCCCGACGCGGCCTTCTCCCCGCGTGAGGCGCGCAGGCGTCTGCTGGCGCACTTCGGCGTGAGCAGCCTGGACGCCTACGGGTGCGAGGGGCTCCCCCTGGCCACGGCGGCCGCCGCCGTCATCATCGATTACCTGGGCGAGACGCACCGCGCTGCCCTCGCCCTGCTCACCGGCCTGCGCAACTATGCCACGAGTGCCTACATGGCCCTGGATCCGCAGACCCGGCGCAACCTGGAGCTGTTCGAGGCGGGCCGCTGGGGCGTGCGCACGGGCACGCTCCTCTCGGTGTTGGATCGCACCCGTACCCCCATGGGCGCGCGGGCGCTGCGCCGCTGGCTGGGCCAGCCGCTGCTGGACTTGGACGCCCTGCACCAGCGTCAGGAGGCAGTAGCGTGGCTCCACGCCTCCAGCCTGCGCCGTGAGGGGCTGCGGGACACCCTGGCCGAGGTGACGGACATGGAGCGCGCCGTGGGTCGCGCGGGCGCGGGCGCCGCCGCCCCCCGGGAGTTGGCCGCGCTGCGCCGCTCCCTCCAGCGGGTGCCTGCCATCCGGGAGGCCGTGTCCGAGGCGGGCGATGCATTGGTGTGGCTCGCCGGCGACCTGGACCCGTGCGCCGCGACTCTGGCGCTGCTGACGGACGCGCTGGAGGAGGACCCCCAGGGCGATGTGGGCGGCGGGAAGGTGGTGCGCGCGGGCTTCAACGCCGAGCTGGACGAACTTCGGGATGCGGCGCGCGATGCGCGTTCCTACATCGCCGGACTGGAGCGGCGCGAGCGCGAGCGCACGGGCATCGGCTCCCTCAAGGTGGGCTACAACCGGGTGTTCGGCTACTACCTGGAGGTCACCAACGCCCACCGGGACGCCGTGCCGGAGGACTACATCCGCCGCCAGACCCTGGCCAACGCCGAGCGTTACTACACCCCGGAGCTGAAGGAGCACGAATCGCGCGTGCTCAATGCGGGCGAGCGCATGGAGGAGCTGGAGCAGGCGCTCTACCGCCAGCTGTGCCGCCAGGTGGCCGACGATGCCGCGCGCATCCGGCGTACCGCGGGCGCCGTGGCCGCACTGGACGTGTTCGGCGCGCTGGCAGACGCCGCCAGCCGCTACGGCTACATCCGGCCCACGCTGGATGAGGGTGACGCGCTGGTGATACGCAACGGGCGCCACCCCGTTGTCGAGCGCATGCTGCCGGAGGGGGCCTTCGTGCCCAACGACACGGCCCTGCGCGCAGCGCCCCAGGGCAGGGGGGCCAACATCGATGAGCCGGACGCCGGGCAGGTCATCATCCTCACCGGGCCCAACATGGCAGGCAAGTCCACCTACATGCGCCAGGTGGCGCTCATCGTCTTGCTGGCCCAGGTGGGCTCATTTGTCCCGGCGGACGAGGCGCACGTGGGCCTGGCCGACCGCATCTTCACGCGGGTTGGCCTACAGGACGATTTGGCGGCGGGCCAGTCCACCTTCATGGTGGAGATGGTGGAGACGGCGAGCATCCTGCACCACGCCACCCGCCGCTCCCTTGTGGTGCTGGACGAGATAGGCCGAGGCACCTCCACCTACGACGGCCTCTCCATCGCTCAGGCCGTGGCCGAGCACCTGCACAACGACCCGCGTCTGGGCTCGCGCACCCTCTTCGCTACCCACTACCACGAGCTGACCGCGCTGGCCGGGCGGCTGCCCCGCGTGCGCAACCACTCCGTGGCCGTGGCCGAGGAGGACGGCGGCGTGGTGTTCCTCCACCGCATCGTGGCGGGCGGGGCCGACCGCTCCTACGGCGTCCACGTGGCCCAGCTGGCGGGCCTGCCGCGCCCCGTGGTGACGCGCGCCTGGGAGCTGCTGGCCCACCACGAGCAGGGCAACGGGACGGGTAAGAAGAGGCGCCTGCCCGGCGAGCATGCCGCCCAGCTGGGTCTCCCGGGTCTGATACCAGGAGGGCAACCGCAGCCCTCCCCCGTGGAGGAGGCGCTGCGTGCGCTGGACGTGAACGGCCTCACCCCGCTGGAGGCGCTGAACCGCCTCTATGAGCTCCAGCAGCAGGCGAGGGGCGAGCCCGAAGGCAGGGGAGGCTAGCGCGTGGAGCCCATCGTTGCGGTGATCTGTGACTGTGACGGCACCCTGGCGCCGGACACCACCGACTTGGCCCTGCGCGAGATGGGCGTGGACACCCGCGCCTTCTGGGCAGAGCAGGGCCGCCTGGTGGCCGAGGGGTGGGATCCTCCGCTGGCGTATCTGTCGCGCATCGTCGCCCACGCCCGCGAGCACGGCGGGCCCACGCGGGAGGGGCTGCGGGCCATCGGGGAGCGCGTGGGGCTCTTCCCCGGCCTCCCGCAGATGTTCGGGGAGGTGCGCGATGCCGTGAAGGCCGAGCCGCGCTTCGCCGACGCGGGGGTGCGCGTGGAGTTCTACGTCATCTCCGCGGGCATGCGCGATGTGCTGGAGGGCACTGCGCTGGCGGGTGCGGTGGACGGCATCTACGCGTGTGACCTGGCCTACGACGCCGAGGGGCTGCCCACGGGCGTGAAGGCGTCCGTCACCTTCACCGAGAAGACCAAGTTCATCTATGCCATCAACAAGGGCATCGGCCCGGTGGAGCTGCGCCGCACGCCGTATGCCGTGAACGATGCGATAGCGCCGGAGGAGCGCCGGGTGGCTCTGGAGAACATGGTGTACATCGGGGATGGGCCCTCGGACATCCCGTGCATGTCCGTCATCAAGGCCGCGGGCGGGCAGGCCCTGGGCGTGGCGGAGAAGGCGCGCAAGGGGTACGAGCTGGCGCGCGGCTCGCGCCTCACCATGGGGCCCTACTCACCCAACTTCGCCCCCGGCTCCGACATGCGCCGCATGCTCGAGCAGGCCGTGGAGTACGCCGCCGAGGGCATCGTCCGGCGCCGCCAGCAGACCCGCCGCCAGGGGCCGGGGCACTAGGCCCCCTACTTCAGGCTGAACGGCGGGTATTTGTCCGTCATCAGGAACAGGTAGGCGCTCACGCGCCAGCTCCACCGGTTGAGCCCCATCAGGAACTCGAACAGTTCGACTGGGTAGCGCCCGGTGAACAGCACGACGATGGCGGCGATGATGGCCAGCAACTGGATGAGGTCGGAGAAGATGCCGACGATCCAGAGCTGCGGGATGGCCAAGAGCCACTTGATGAGCACCAGCCCCCGGTGCATCCGCTCCGGGTACTCGACCGTCAGATCCGCGGGGTAGCCGCCCTCCTTCATGGTGAAGGGCGGGTAGGCGTCGGTGGCGAAGGCGCCCAACTCGTAGAACGAGACCCGCCAGCCCCAGCGCAGCACGCCGACGTTGAAGTCGAACAGGAGGCGCGGATAGCGCCCGGTGAACAGGACGGCGAAAAAGGTCAGGACGACGAAGATGGCCGCGACGAAGCCGAGCACGGCCAGGATGACGACGTGCGGAATGAACAGGATGAACTTGACCAACCAGAGCCAGCGCGAGAGGGGCTTGGTGAGGGTGCCGGTGACCTGGACGGGGTAGGCGGTGGGCTTCATGGCAGGCCTCCTGCGGCGAGGTTGGCCCTAGTCTGTGCCGCTCTCGCGCTCCTCTTCAAGCAATCCCTGCGCGTATCTCGTCAGTTCCGCCTCGCGTTCAGCGCTGACGCTGCGCGCCGTGAAGTAGCGGGCGAGCGCCTCCAGTGGCCCCATGCCTGACGCCTCGTCTGTGGAGAGGCGCGCGCGCGAGCCCCGCTCGACGGCGCGCTCCACCCCCGCCACGTGGAAGCATGCCGCGGTTAGCGCTCGGCGCACCTCGGCCTCCCGGAAGCCGGGCTCGGCCTCGGCCTCCATCTCCACCCGCATGCGCACGATGGCCCGCGCCAGTACGCTGGGTTCTTCGCGCTCTATGGCCGCCAGCGCCGCGCCGGTGGGTTCGGCTCCGGGGGCGACGCGCACGCTCAGGGTGCGCATGGGCCGCGCGTCCACGGGCACCAGGCGCCAGTCGGTGACCCGCTCGCCCTGGGGGCGCGCTGGGTCGATGTCCACGATGACGAAGCCCTTGTCCTCGGACTCCTCGGAGAAGTCCACCCGCTCGATGGAGCCGGGGTAGACCACGGGGGGCGTGCGCGCCAGCACCTGGTGCTTGTGGATGTTGCCCAGGGCCACGTAATCGAACGCCGGTATGGCCACGGTGCCCAGGCCCAGCACGTGGTCGTTGCCCAGCATCATGGAGCGTTCCGAGGCGGCCGTGGCCCCAGCGATGTTGACGTGGGCGCACAGGGCGGCGGGCAGCGATGGGTCGAGCCGCGCCACCTCCTCCGCCAGGAAGTGGGAGAGGCGCTCTTCCACCTGTTGGCGCACCTGCTCTAGGGTGAGACCGCGCGTCTCCTCCCGCGCCATGAACGAGCCGATGCGCACCCACGGCACGCTGACCACCTGGAGCGGCCCGGACGCTGTCTCGATGCGGTGCGTCTCGACGCTCGCCCCCACGGTGACGTTGGCTACGTCCAGCGTGGGGAATATCTCCAGCGCCGTGGCGCGCCCGGCTACGTGGGGCAGGTCGTGGTTACCCACCGTCAGGTGGACAGGCACCCCCGCCGCCGAGAGGCGCGCGATGCGCCGGGCGAACTCGCGCTGGTGGGTCTGGGAGGGGTCGCGGGAGCGGTACGCGTCGCCCGCGAAAAGCACCGCGTCCACCCCGTTGTCCAGGGCGTAGGCCACGGCCTCGTCCAGCGCGCTCAGGAAATCCAGGAGGCGGGTGGGCATGCCCAGGTAGGCGGAGCGGTCAGCCCCCGGCGCGAAGCACGGGGGCAGGGCCTCGATGTCCGCCTCGGTGGCCGGGTGGCCGTACCGCTCCACGCCGATGTGCACGTCCGCCAGGTGCAGGAGTCGCATGGGGCTAGGCTAGCACTAGGCTGTGGGCTCGCGCGCTGGTTTGGGGTCGTGCCCGGCGTCCCAGTGGGGCAGACGCCAGGCCGCCAGCACCGCGGCGACGACGGCCAGTCCCGCGCCGGTGATAGTGGCGACGCCCATGCCCGCGATGAATGCGGATCCCGCCGCGTGGACCAGCGGCGTGCCCGCCGGGGCGAACAGGGATGCGGCGATGTGCATGGCCGCGCCCACCGAGTCGGTGACCACCGTGAGCAGCCCCGCCGCCGCGTCGGCCATCTGGCCCCCGTACACGGTGCTCATCACCGAGCCCAGTATCCCCACCCCCAGGGCGAATCCCACCTGGCGCGCGGTATCGTTCACCGCCAAGCCCACGCTCGCCTCGATGGTGAAGTCCGGCTCGCCGCCGGTGAGCCCGGTGCCCCGCTCGTCATACCGCAGCACCGTGGCGTGGGCGCCGATGCGCTGGTACCACTTGCGCCAGGGCGGCACCTCCCACTCCACCTGCAGCGCGTCCCACGGCCCGGCTGGGGTCACCAGCAAGGGCGTGCCCGCGCCCACCGCCACGCACGCGACGGGCGTTCCCGAGGGTGACGGGGCGTACCGGATGTTGAGGGTCATGCTCCTCCGGCTACACGCGCTTCGAGCCCATCTCCCGCAGCCCGGCGCGCACCGCCTCCTCCAGCCGGTCGAGGCCCACACGCAACTGGGTCATGGAGTCGCGGTTGCGGATGGTGACGGCGTTGTCGTCCTCAACGGTCTGGAAGTCCACCGTCACGCACAGGGGCGTGCCCACCTCGTCTTGGCGCCGGTAGCGTCGGCCGATGGACTGGGCGTCGTCGTGGGCAGTGGCGAAGCGTCCGCGCAGGGCGTCCATCGCCTTGGCCGTGGCCTCGGCGAGCTTCTCGTTGCGCGAGAGCGGCAGGACGGCCACCTGCATGGGCGCCAGGTCCGGGTGCAGGTGGAGTACCGTGCGGGTGTCGTCCTTCTTGCCTTCGGGGGCGGGCTCCTCGTCGTAGGAGTCCACCAGGAAGGCCAGCGCGGCGCGGTCAACGCCCGCCGCCGGCTCGATGACGTACGGCCAGTAGTGCTCGCTCGCCTCCTGGTCGAAGTACTTCATGTTGTGGCCGGAGTGGGTCTCGTGGCGGCCCAGGTCGAAGTCGGTGCGGTTGGCGATGCCCTCCAGCTCCGACCAGCCCCAGGGGAACAGGTACTCGATGTCCGAGGTGCCCTTGGCGTAGTGGGCCAGCTCATCCTGCTCGTGGGGGCGCAGGCGCATGCGCTCCGGGCGCAGCCCCAGCCCCACGTACCAGTTCCAGCGCTGCTCTATCCAGTGCTGGTGCCAGGCATCGTCCTCGCCCGGCTTGCAGAAGAACTCCATCTCCATTTGCTCGAACTCACGGGTGCGGAAGATGAAGTTTCCGGGCGTTATCTCGTTGCGGAACGACTTGCCCACCTGGGCGATGCCGAAGGGCAGCTTGAGGCGGGTGGCCGTCTGCACGTTGTCGAAGTTGATGAAGATGCCCTGGGCGGTCTCCGGGCGCAGCCACACCTGGTTGGCCGAGTCTTCCACGGGGCCCACAAAGGTCTTGAACATCAGGTTGAACAGGCGCGGTGCCGAGAGGGCCGCCCCGTCCTCGGGGCAGCGGGTGGGGTCGTCCAGGTGGTCGGCGCGGAAGCGCTTGTGGCAGGTGGGGCACTCCACCAGCGGGTCGGTGAAGCCCTCGGCATGGCCGGACGCATGCCAGACCTGCGGGGCCTGGATGATGGCCGAGTCCAGCCCCACCACGTCGTCACGCTGGCGCACCATGGCGCTCCACCACGCCTCCTTGACGTTGCGCTTGAGCTCAACGCCCAGCGGCCCGTAGTCCCACGTGGAGCCAACGCCCCCGTAGATCTCGCTGGCAGGGAAGACGAACCCCCGGCGCTTGGCCAGCGAGACGATCTTGGTCATGTCCACCTGGTCCAGGTGGCGAGCGGGAGTGGTCACGGGGGCCTCCGTCGCATCAGGGTCGGGCGCGCGCGCCGCACGGGCCAGTATACGGGAGTGATACGCTTGCGCCACACCGTGAGCGCCCCCACCCTCAACCCCATCGCCCGCGCCGTTGCGCGCGGGCCCTTCTACTACGGCTGGGCCGTCTCCGCCTCCGTGTCCCTCACGGTGCTGGCAGCCATGACGTATGCCGTCTCCACCTTCTCGGCCTTCGTCGAGCCCCTTTCACGCGAGCACGGCTGGTCGCGCACGGCCATCAGCGCAGCCATCTCCTTCGGCACCGTGGGCGCGGCAGCGGCGGGCCCGCTGTTCGGGCGGCTCACCGACCGGTACGGGGCGCGCTGGCTCTTCACCCTGGGCACGGTGAGCATGGGGCTCGGCCTGCTGGGTATGGCGAACATGGGCAGCCTGTTCGCCTTCTATGTCTTCTACGCCATGGGCCGCACGATGATGATGAACTTCGAGCACCTGGTGGGCCCCACCGTGGTGGCGAACTGGTTCATCGCCCGTCGCGCCACGGCCACGGCGCTGATGCTCGCCGCTTCGCGCGTGGGGCTGGGCCTCTGGCCGGCGCTGGCCGGTGTGCTCATCGCCGTCTCTGGATGGCGGTTGGCGGCCACGGTCATGGGCATCGCGGTGCTGGCTACGGCGGTTGTGCCGCTGGTGCTGGTGGTGGCCCGCCGTCCGGAGGATGTGGGCATGGACCCCGACGGGCGCAGTCCAGCCGGAGGCGCCCCCATCGAGCCGGAGTGGAGCGCGCGAGCGGCTCTGCGCACGCAGGCCTTCTGGGCGCTGATGCTGGCGGCGGCGCTAGGGCTGTTCGCCGGGGGTGGCATGGGGCTGCACCGCATCCCCTTCTTCACCGAGCGGGGCCTCTCCTCCGTGTGGGTGGGGCCCATCCTCATGGGGTTCGGCGCGGGCATGGCCGTGGGTGGGTTCGTGGCCGCGCGCCTGCACCGCCACCTGGGCCCGCGCACGGTGACCGGCGGGTTCATGGTGTATGGTGCCGCCGTCATGGCCGTGGCCCTCATTACGCCGCCCAACGGCTGGGCGGTGGTGTACGGGCTGGCCGACGGGGCGGTGTTCGGCGGCATGTTCACGTTGCAGCCGGTGATATACGCGGGCTTCTACGGGCGGCGCTCGGTGGGCACCATCCGTGGCCTCGCGCACCCTGCACTGATGCTGGGGAACGCCGCGGGCGCCTTGTTCGGCGGCGTGCTCTACGACGCCACCGGCGGCTCCTACACCCTGGTGTTCCTCACCTTCAGCGTGCTGCTGGTCATCGCCGCGGGGCTGGTGGCCCTGGCCCGCCACCCCGGTGCCTCACCCACTCCGGAGCCCGCCCATGGTTAGCCCCGGCGCAGCCCTCCGGGCGGTGCGTGAGCGCCCCCTGGTGCGCCAGCTCATCCTGCTCTACTCGGCCACGGTGCTGGTGGGGGCGGGGCAGGGGACTCTGGTGCCCACGATCCCCGCTCTGGACGATGCCTTCGGGGTATCGGCGGGCGCGGCGGCGCAGGTCATCACCGCCTACGGCATCGGCCGCTTCGGCGGCATGGTGGTGGGCGGGACGGTGGTGGATCGTTTCGGCCCGCGCCTGGCGGTGACTATCGGGCCGATGATACTGGCGGCCTCTGCCCTGGCCGCACTGCTCACGCCCTGGTTCGTCATTCTGCTGGGCATCGTGTTCATCCTGGGCATCGGTGATGCCTTCTGGCAGATGGGCCGGGAGATAACTGGCGTGGAGCTGGTCCGCTCCGACCAGCGCGGCCGTCTCCTCTCTGGCTTCATGGGCTTCCACGCCGTGGGCCAGTCCACGGGTGCGGTGGTGGGAGGGCTCATCACCGACAATTTTGGGTACCGGGGCGTCTTCGTCTTCTATCTGGCGGTCGCGCTGACGGTCCTGGTGCTGGGGCGGATGATGGTCACCCCGCCGCACCAACGGCATGAGGCTCCGGCCCGTGCGGGCGCGGTGCGGCGCGGCCCGCTGGCGTGGGTGGGCGGGCTGCGGGAGGTATTCCTCGCCATAGACCCTGGCCTGCGCCTCTCCTACGCCATCTTCGTCTTCGCCACTCTGTCCATGATGACCTACCGGATGGTCTACCAGGCCATCATGCCGGTCTACTCAGCCGATGAGCTGGGCATGTCCTCCACCCAGGTGGGGTTAATCTTCTCCATTATCGGCTTCTGCTCCCTGCTGATGATCGTCCCGTCCGGCCTCATCTCGGACAAGAAGGGGCGCAAGTGGGCCACGGTGCCCTCCACGCTGATTCCCGGGGTGGCCTTCATGCTGCTGCCGCTGAGCACGGTGCCGCTGCACATGGTGTTCATCGGCGTGGGCATCGGCATCGCCAACGGCCTCTCCCTCGGTTCCATCGCCACCTCCACCTATGACGTTTCGCCGCCCCACGTGCGCGGACGACTGCAGGCGGTACGGCGCACCGTGGCCGAGGTGGGTGGCATCGGCGGGCCCATGCTGGGCGGGTACCTGACCAACGTGCACGGGCCGGGCATGGCATTCTGGGCCACGGGCCCGCTGGCGCTAGTGGCGGCGGTGCTCCTGTTCTTCGTGGCGAAGGAGACGCTGGTGCGCTCCCGACGGGAGGTAGGCTAGCCGTGTGGTTGGTGCGGCGCACCCCCTTCTACTACGGGTGGGTGGTGGCAGGAGCTGCCTCCGCCACCATGATGCTCACGGGCACCTTCGCCGCGCCCATCTTCGGCGTATTCATCGAGCCGTGGACGGCGGAGTTCGGCTGGTCACGCACCGCCATCTCAGGCGGCTTCTCCTTCGCCACGGTGGTGGCGGCGCTGGTGGGCCCGCTGGCCGGGCGCGGGCTCGACCGCTACGGTGGACGCCTCTTCCTGGGGGGCGGGGCACTGGTGATGGCCGTCTCGCTGCTGGTGCTCTCACGGGTGAGCACACTGGTGGGCCTGTACCTGGTCTTCTCCGTGGGCCGCTCGGCCATGATGACCATCCAGAACCTTGCCGCCCACACCGTGGTGGCCAACTGGTTCGTGCGCCGGAGGGCCTTCGCCTCGGCACTGGCGCTCAACGGCTCGCGGGTGGGGCTGGCCGTCTGGCCGTTGGTGGCAGCGGGCGTCAGCGCCGCGGCGGGCTGGCGAACCGCCATGGTGGTCATGGGCGTGAGCATCGGCATCTTGGCGCTGGTGCCCCTGGTGCTGGTTGTGGCCCGGCGGCCGGAGCAGGTGGGACTGCTGCCCGATGGGGCAGCACGCGCGCCCGTCCCCGGCGCGAACCGGGCCGCTCCGGAGCAGCGCCAGTGGGCACCACGCGAGGCGCTGCGCACCCGCGCCTTCTGGTTGCTCATGTCGGCACACATGGCGGCAATGGTGGCGGGCGGGGGCATGGGGGTGCACCGCATCCCCTACTTCGTGGCCAAGGGGCTGGACGAAGCCCTGGTGGGCCTGTTCATCGTGGCCTTCGCCGTGGGCATGGGCATCGGCGGATTCTTCGCTGCCGCCGCCGTGCGCTGGGTGCCGGTGCGCCGGGTCATCGGCATCTCGCTGGCGGGCGCGGCGGGCAGCACGGCGCTCATCCTGCTGGTACCGGGCAACGCGCTTGCCGTGGGGTACGGCTTCCTGGACGGTCTGTTCGCCGGTGGCATGTTCGCCCTGCTGCCGGTGGTGTACGCCGACTACTACGGGCGCAACGCCATCGGGACGATACGCGGCATCACCCACCCGGCCGTGGTCACCGCCAACGCCGTGGGGCCGCTGATCGCAGGCGTGGTCTTCGACGTGATGGGCGGCTACACCTATGCCTTTCTGGCCTTCGGGCTGGTGCTGGTGGCGGGGGCCAGCGCGTCCTGGCTGGCCGTGCCCCCCGCCGTTGACAGCGCGTCCGCAGAGCAACAGACTGGCCCCGTCTAGCACCCGCAGGAGGTCCCCATGGCGAGCAACGGCGGCTACGCGCACCCTGAGCACCTGGTGGACCCGGCCTGGCTCCGCTCACACCTGAACGACCCGGACCTTGTCATCGTGGAGGTGGGCGTCCAGCCGGAGCACTTCGCGGCCGGGCATATTCCCGGCGCCGTCCCCTGTGCCGACTGGCACATCAAGGACAAGGCCAACCCCGCGCTGGTGGCACCGCCCGCCGAGGCGGCGGCCATGCTGGCGGCGCTGGGCATCGGCGATGACACTCGCGTCATCGCTTATGACCGCATGCGCAACCGCGACGCCTCGCGCCTCTGGTGGGTGCTGCGCTACTACGGCCACGCCAACGTGCAGGTGCTGGACGGGGGCTGGAAGCACTGGGGCATCGCGGGCGGGCCGGTGGAGCAGGGCGCGGGCAGGGCAGCGCGCAAGGGAGTAAGGTTCACCCCGCGCGTGGACGCGGCGCACCTGTGCACCCTGGACACGCTGAAGGCCGCCATCGGCGATGGGCGCAGCGTCATCTGGGACGCGCGTGGCGCCGACGAGTACTCCGGCACCAACGACCGGGGCAACAAGCGCAAGGGCCACGTGCCGGGGGCGCGCCACCTGGAGTGGACGAACCTGGTGAACGAGGCCGACCACACCTTCAAGCCGGCATTCGAGCTGAAAGAGCTGGTGGCGAGCATCGGCATCACGCCCGAGACCCCCGTCCACGTCTACTGACAGGGCGGTGTCCGTGCGGCGCACGGCACGCTGGCACTCAGCCTCCTGGGCTACGAGGAGGCATACATGTACGATGGGTCCATGGGCGAGTGGGCCAACCGGGACGATACCCCCCTGGAGGTCTAGCGCCCCCGTCCTCTCCCAACCACACACAAGGGCCCCGCGGGTATCCGCGGGGCCCCTGCTTGAGCCGTCTGACGGGTCTGGGGGAATCGCCGAGGAGAGAGGGGAAGGGCCCCGGCCTCCAGGCCCGAGGGGGATGCAAGGGGGAATGGAGCTCCCCCGTATTGACTCCGGCACGCAGGGGGTGTCCCCCGGCTGTGAGAGCAGGTCCGTCTAGTTGATGTCGAAAACCGCCTGTATCGTCACGCTCACGCTCAGCTCGTCGGTCGAGATGATGGTGGGCGTGGGCGCCCCCATGGCCCCATCGGCCGCCGCGAAGGACCGCTCGTCCACCGTCTTGGGGTAGGCGGAGTAGGAGGTCTCGGCGACGTACGCCAGCTGCCCCCGCCGCACACCCAGCCCCGTGGCGTAGGTGTCGGCCTTGGCCAGCACGTCGGCCAGCGCCAGCTCGCGCGCCTGCTGCTCGGCGGCAGCCCCGTTCTCCAGGGTGAAGGAGATGCCGTTTACCCGGGCATTGTCACCGCCCGCCAGCGCGGCCGCGTCCACCACCTTGCCAGTCTTCTCAAGGCTGCGCACCTTGGCTGTCACCTGGTTGCTCACGCGGTATCCCACCAGCACCGACTGCCCGCCGAGGGTGGAGGAGCGGTACTCGTACTGGGGCTGTATGGAGTAGTACTGCGTGGCGATGTCCTTGTCGGCAACGCCCGCCGCATGCAGGGCTGCCATCACCGCGTTCATGGCGCTGGCAGCCTCCTCACGTGCTTCGGCCACCGTCTTTGCCGTGGCCTCCACGCCCAGGTTCACGATGGCCAGGTCAGGCTGGGCCTTGACCACCCCGGTGCCCGAGACGTGGATGCCGGTGCCCGAGTAGCTGGTCTGCGTGTTGATGCCGATGCCCTTGCCCAGGGCCTCTAGCTGGTCGCTGCTCAGGTCACCCAGCGCCGACCCAGGCACCGTGCTCGACGGCCCACAGGCCGCGAGGGTTAGCGCCAGCGCTGCCAACGCGCCCACCAGCGTGAGCCTTCCACCACCCATCCGCCTCATCCTGCTCATGACACGCCTCCTGTGTTCGATGCTGGGGCTTCTGCCCCCTTCACCAGGCAAGACGCGTGATGCCGGGACAAAGTTCCCAGTGCTTCGTTCCCTGCTGCCACACATTACAAGTGACTGCCCTGCGCGCTCTGTGGGGCCGCGAACCCCGTGCCTGTCTCGGTTCCTGGGGTGCGCGCAGGGGAGAAGCGCCTCGTTGGGCCGCGCTTCTGTGCGGCCCAAGTCTCTAGAGCGACCGGTAGCCAGCGGAGACGGGGGTAGGCGCTGGGGGAGCCCGCCTTCCCCCGCCTTCCATTGAGCGAGCGCAGCGAGCGGGGCAGGAACTAGCGCAGCCGGCGGCCAACGGCGGAGAGAGCCACCGTGCCCAGGGCCAGCAGCGCCGTGGCCAGGCCCGTGGCTATCTGCGCCCACTGGAGCGGCCCGCGGCCCGCGGGCTCCTGCGCAGGCTCGGCGATGGGCATGCCGTCATCGGTGGCTAGCGCGCCCTCGGCGGGTGCCAGCGTGCTCATCCCCACCCCGCCGCCGGTGCCCGGGGGGGGCGTGGGCTCGGGGGCCAACGCCATCTCCGTCTGGCCGTCGGCGCCTGCGTCTGCCGCCGTCTTCAGGCTCGCGCCCGCCGGTGCGGCAGCCTCCTCCACGACGTTGGGCGCTGACCTTACGCCGGTGATGTCCGCGCCGATCAGCACCATCAGCGCCAGCGATGCGGTCACCGTGGCTGCCTGCGCCCAGCGCAGCAGGCCGCCGCCCGCCGGTGCGCCCCGCACCGGCG
>JAYNIL010000015.1:0-33946 GCA_038109085.1 Chloroflexota bacterium | reverse complement strand
GAGCCAGCGGGGCAGGGGGGCGTCGGGCAGGCGGATGGCGTGGGCAGCCAGGGCGTACGCGGCTGCGACGCCGATGGCCGGTGCCCCGCGCACCCGCATGGCGCGTATCGCCTCGATGGCCTCGTCAACCCCGCCGACAGGGAACCAGCGCTCCTGCGCCGGCAGAAGGGTCTGGTCCAGGAGCAGGAGGCTATCGCCCTGCCAGCGGATCGGTTCGAGTTCCCCGGCCTGATGCACCGATGGCTCCGTACTCACCGCATCGTGCTCAAGAGGGGGGAGGTGGCGGGCAGAAAAAGGGACTTCCCGGTGTGAGAAGTCGCCTGTAGGCACGCTCTCATGTCAAGACCGCCGTGGCGGCCTGCCGGACTTGGCACCGCTGCCATCGTCAGGGGACGCTGGCCGGTTGCCGGGCTTCGCAGGGCCGTGGCCCTCCGCCTCTCTTGATAAGGGCGCGGTGGTTGCGCTTGCACCCATGCTAGGTGTCGCGCGCGAGGGGTGTCAATGCGGGTTACCCCGCACTAACCACCGGACAGCGCATCCAGGCTTCCCAGGTCCAGTCCGCAGGAGCCCAGCGCGCCCACCTCGGCGAGGGTGGGCAGCCGCTGGCCGTTGGCGATGGCCTCGAAGGCCGCATCGCCCAGCGCCGCTCGCGCGCACGCCGCCAGCGCCTCGGCGTCCAGCCCCTCTGGTACGCTGATGCCGAGCCCCCCGGCGTCCACCTCGCACGCGGCCAGCGCCGCGAGCAGTTGGGGCGAAGGGGCAGCGCCGTCGCGCGCAGCGCCCAGCAGCTCGCGCACGTCGGCCTGCCCAGCCACACATCGCAACTGGAGCAGCGAGACGCCCCCGGTGGCATCGCCGCCGATGCGTGCCGCCTCATCATCCGTCAGGCACAGCAGCAGCCCCGTCAGCGCGCCCAGCGCGGCGCTGTCTAGGCTAGCCTGCTCGCCGCTCATCGCTGCGATGGCCTCGGTGTCCAGCCCCGTGAACACCCCGCTGATGCAGGCGCGTGTCGGCCCGCTGAGCGGCCCGGCCTCGGCCTCCAGCCCCGCCGTCACCAGTACGCCCACCGTCGCGCCTGACAGGCACTGGAGGGGCAGTTCCACCGCCGCCCCCACACCCAGCTCGCCGCCCAACCCCACCGTGGGATCAGAGCCCAGCACCAACGATGCCTCAAGCGCGGCGTAAGCCTCGAGGCCCAGCCCCGCGCGCACGCAAGCCGTCTCGCTCGCAGGCAGCAGGGGGAGCACCTCGGCCCAGGTGGTCTGCGCCGTCAGCGTCAGGCGCAGCGGCTCCGGCGTGGGGGTGGGCGTTGGCGTGGGGGTGGCCTGCGGGCCGCAGGCGGCCAGCAGCGCCAGGGCGGTCAGGAGCAGGGCAGCCAGGGGTGGGCGATGCATGTGCCCAGTATACGGGGCCAGGGGAGGAAACAGCCCGTACAATGCCTCCGTGCGCCTCTCCTCCCTCTCCCTCACCGCCGTGCGTTCCTACCCGGCCCTCGCCCTAGAGCTGGGGCCGGGACTCACCGTGGTGTGCGGGGAGAACGGGCAGGGCAAGTCCAACCTGCTGGAGGCGTGCTACCTGCTGGCGCTGGGGCGCTCCTACCGCGCCGCCACCGACCGCGACCTCATCGCATGGGACGCCGTCTCTGCAGGGACGGCGGCGCTCATCGCCGCGCGCATCGAGCGCGCAGCCGGGCCGCTGGAGGCGCGGGTGGGGCTGGAGGCCAGCGGGGAGGCCAACGTGCTCAAGCGGGTGCGCCTCAACGGTGTGGCCAAGCGCGCGGCGGACCTGGTGGGGGCGCTGGCGGCGGTGCTCTTCTCCGCCGATGACCTGGCGCTGATCTCCGGGCCCCCCGCCGGGCGCCGGCGCTACCTGGACGTGCTGCTCTCCCAGGCATCGCACCCCTACCTGCGCTCGCTCCAGCACTACCAGCGGGTGCTTACCCAGCGCAACGCGCTGCTGAAGGGGCTGAAGGAGGGGCGTGCCCGCGAGGACGAGCTGGCCTACTGGGACGATGCGCTGGCCGCCGGGGCCGCATCGCTGCTGGCCGCCCGGTACGGCGCGGTGTCGCGCCTGGCGCCTCTGGCCGCGGAGGCGTACGCGCGCCTGGCGGGCGACGGGCGTGCCTTCAGCGTGGGCTACGCGGGCACCGTGCCCTTCGCGGGCGAAGCGCCCTCTCCGGCGGACGCCGCCGCGGCGCTGGCGGCATCCCGCGGGCAGGAACGCGCTCGGGGCATGACCGTGGTGGGCCCGCACCGCGACGACCTGCGCCTCACCCTGGACGGGGTGGAGATGGCGCGGCACGCCTCGCGGGGCCAGCAGCGCCTCGCCGCCCTGGCGCTGCGGCTGGCCGAGGGACGCTGGTTGGCGGCGCGGCGGGGCGAGCAGCCCGTGGTGCTGCTGGACGACGTGCTCTCGGAGCTGGACGCCCAGCGCCGCGCGCAGGTGTTGGAGGAGGTGGCCGGGGCCGACCAGGTCATCGTCACCACCGCCGACCTGGGGCTGCTGCCGTGGGCGGCGCTGGCCGGTGCGCGGGTGCTGCGGGTGGCCGGTGGTATGCTTGAAGCTCAGGAGGCGGCACGGTGAGCGAGGCGGCCATCACGCTGGAAGGGGTGCGCAAGCGCTTCGGCCCCGTCCAAGCCCTGGACGGGATGGACCTGTCCGTCCCATCCGGCAGCATCTTTGGCTTCCTGGGCCCCAACGGTGCGGGCAAGACCACGTCCATACGCGTGCTCACCGGCTTCATCCGCGCGGGTGAGGGGCAGGTGCGCGTGCTGGGGCTCGACCCGTGGCGCCAGGCGGTGGACGTGCACCAGCGCACCGGATTCCTGCCCGACGCGGTCGCCTTCGGCTCCGGCTTCACCGGCCAGGAGTTCCTGGATTACACCGCTCGCCTGCACGGCCTCTCCGCGCGTCCGGCGCGCCAGCGCGAGCTGCTGGAGCGGTTGGAGCTGTCTGGCGAGGCGCTGGGCCGCAAGGTGAAGTACTACTCCTCCGGCATGGCCAAGAAGGTGGGGCTGGTGCGGGCGATGCAGCACGCGCCGGAGCTGCTCATCATGGATGAGCCCACCGAGGCGTTGGATCCGCTGATGCGCCAGGCGCTCTTCGCCATCCTGCGCGAGGAGCGCGAGCGGGGCGCCACGGTGTTCTTCTCCTCCCACGTGCTCTCCGACGTGGAGGAGGTGTGCGAGGAGGTGGCGCTGGTACGCGCGGGCCGGGTCATCCGCACCGGCGGGGTGGAGGCCCTGCGCGCCGCCGCCCCGCGCGTGCTGACGGTGCGGCTGCGGGGCGAGCCCCCCGCTGTGATGGGGGTGCCGGGGGCCGAGGAGGTAGGGCGTGAGGGCCCACTGGTGCGCCTGCGCGTCACCGCCGAGGCCGCCGAGGTGGCCCGTGCCCTCGCCGCGTTGGACATCGAGGACTTCACGTACGAGCGCCCCGACCTGGAAGAGCTGTTCCTCACCATGTACGGCGACGGCGCCGCTCCTGAGCGGGCAGCGGAGGTGGCCGGTGCTTAGCGTGCTGGTGCAGGCTCTGAGGGAGAACCGCACGGGGGCCATGGCCGTGGCGCTGGCCCTGTTCGGGTTCAACCTGCTAATCGTCTATACTTTCAGCTCGTTCGGCGGCCTTTCGGGCCTGAACCAGATGCTGGAGCTGCTGCCGGCGGCCATGCGGGCGTTCCTCAAGGCCCAGGGCGGTTTCGCAACCGACGCCGCCGGGTACATGGCCACCCAGTACCGGCACCCCATCTTCCTGGTCGCGACGGCGGGCCTCGCCATCGCGGCGGGCGCGGGCATGGCGGCCAAGGAGATAGAGCGCGGATCCGCGCTACTGGTGCTCTCCGCGCCCATCGCCCGCTGGCGCTACCTGGCCGCGCGCATGGGCGCCACGGCCATCAGCCTGGCGGGGGTGCTGGCCGTAGCCGTGGCGGGCACCTGGCTGGGCGCCGCGCTCACGGGCACCGTGGGGGAGCTCTCCCACGTGGTATTCCTTAAGATATGGCTCATGGCCTGGCTCATCACCCTGTCCGTGGCGGGGGTGGCGGCGCTGGCCTCGGCGCGCGGCTCCGACGGTGGGCAGGCCATCGCCATCCCGGCGGGGTTCGCCGTGGCCTCCTTCTTCCTGGACTTCCTGGCGGCGCTCTGGTCCACGGCCGAGCCCTTCGGCCTGCTCTCCGTGTACCACTACTACGACCCGCTCTCCGTGGTGCAGGCGGGGGTGTCCCTGCGTGATGCGGGGGTGCTGACGGGCGTCGCATTGGTGACGCACCTGGCGGCGCTGGCGCTCTTCCAGCGCCGCGATATCAGGCGCTGACGCGCGTTTGCTCCGCTCCCTTCAGTCGCTCGATTGCAGGGTGGCTCCTCCTTCGGCCAAGTTGGGGTCTATCAGCCCCCACACCCCTTGGCCCCCGTCTCCGCCTGCTTCACAGGCTCAATGGACATTGGCCGCGCTTAGCACGGCCCAACGAGGGGCTTCGCCCCTGCGCGCACCTCAGAAGAGCAGGTGGGCACAGGGGGCCGCAGGCCCCCATTGAGCCAGCCGGCAGGTGGGGGTAGGCGGGGGTTCGGCGCCCGCAGGGCGCCCAGGGGGTGTCCCCCTTGAACGAGCGACCAAAGGGAGCGGGGAGAGACTAGAGCGCCGGGTGGCGCTCGAACCAGCCCGCGGACTGCTCGTAGGCGTGGGCGGCGCGCAGCAGGGTGGCCTCCGACAGGTGCGGGCCCATGAGCTGCAGGCCCACCGGCAGCCCGTCCACGAACCCGCAGGGCACGGAGATGGCGGGGATGCCCGCGATGTTCACGGGCACGGTGCAGATATCGTTGGCGTGCATCACCACGGGGTCGGCCACCTCGCCGATCCGGAAGGCGGGCGTGGGCGCGGTGGGGGTCACCAGCAGGTCCACCCGCCCGAACGCCGCCTCGAACTCGCGCCGTATCAGCGTGCGCACCTGTTGGGCCTTCTTGTAGTAGGCGTCGTAGTACCCGGCGGAGAGGGCATAGGTGCCCATCATGATGCGCCGCTTCACCTCGGGGCCCAAGCCCCTATCGCGGGTGGCGGCCATGGCGCCCACCATGTCGGTCACGTCCTGGGCGGAGTAGCCGTACTTCACGCCGTCGTAGCGGGCAAGGTTCGCCGAGGCCTCGGAAGGGGCGATGATGTAGTAGGCGGCGAGGGCCGTCAGCGAGGTGGGCAGGCTCACGCCCTCCACTATCTCTGCCCCCAACGCGGCGAACCGCTCGATGGCCGCACGGGTGGCATCGGCCACGGCAGGGGCGATGCCCTCGCCGAAGTACTCGGCCACCACGCCGATGCGCATCCCCTTCACCCCGTCCTTCAGGCCAGCAGTGTAGTCGGGAGCCGGGCGGGGGAGGGAAGTGGAATCGTGGGGGTCGTGCCCCGCGATGGCGTTCAGCACCAGCGCGGCGTCCTCCACGGTGCGGGTCATGGGGCCTATCTGGTCCAGTGAAGAGCCGAAGGCCACCAGCCCGTAACGTGAGATGAGGCCATATGTGGGCTTGAGCCCCACGATGCCGCAGCAGGAGGCGGGCTGGCGTATCGAACCGCCCGTGTCCGAGCCCAGTGCGTAGGGCGCGAGGCCTGCGGCCACCGCCGCGGCGGGCCCGCCGGACGACCCACCGGGCACCCGCTCCAGGTCCCAGGGGTTGTGGGTGGGCTTGAAGGCCGATGTCTCGGTGGAGGAGCCCATGGCGAACTCGTCCATGTTCCCCTTGCCCAGCATCACGGCCCCGGCCTCGCGCAGCCGCGCGACCACCGTCGCGTCGTAGGGGGGCACGAAGCCCTCCAGCATGCGCGAGCCGCAGGTGGTGGCCACTCCACGCGTCGCCATGTTGTCCTTGATCTGCACGGGGATGCCCGTGAGAGGGCCGCCCTTGCCCGCGCCCAGCGCCGCGTCAGCGGCCGCGGCCTGCTCGCGCGCCCCGTCCGCCGTCACCGCCAGGTATGCGTCCACCTGGGGCTCTAGCGCTTCGATGCGCGCCAGGTGCTCCTCGGTCAGCGCGGCGGAGGTGGTCTGTCCGGAGCGTAGCGCGTCGGCCATCTCGCGCACGGACTGGTAGTGGTGCTCGCTCACGGGGCCTACCCCTCCATCACCGCTTGGACGCGGATGTAGTCGCCCTCGCGGCGGGGAGCGTTGGCCAGCACGTCGGCAACGGGCAGCGGCGGGACGGGGACATCCTCGCGCATCACCGTGTGCACCCCCTCCACGGCGTGGCCCGTGGCCTCGACGCCGGAGGTGTCCACCGCCTGGAGCGCGGAGACCTCACCCAGTAGGCCCGCCATCTCGACGCGCAGGCGCTCCACCTCCTCGTCGGAGAGGCCGAGGCGGGCCAGCACGGCCACGCGGCGCACCTCCTCGGTGGTGAGGGAGGTGGGGTTGGTGGAAGCATCACTCATGGGGGTTCGAGGATAGCACCGCCCTCCCGCCCTGCGCTATCCAGCGGAAAAACGCACCCGGAAATCGTTCCAACGTATTAGGCGGGTTCTTAAACTTCTGTCAAACTTCGTTCAAGGCCGAATCTCCCCCGAAGGAAGTCCAGGAGTACCGGTACCCATGAAGATTTCCCAGATCTCCGCCTACAGTCTCCCCGCCGAGGGCGGTCTCCCGCCCCTGCAGGCCATGATCTACGAGGAGATCATCCGCCGCCCCGACGAGGTCTTCGAGTACCAAGGCGAGGAGCTAATGCGGGTGTTCCCGCGCCTCAAGCGCTCCGCGCTCAACTGGTCGCTGTGGCTGCTGGCCAAGTCCGGGCACATCAGCAAGTTGCGGGTGCGCGTCAACGGCAAGCTCACCACGGTCTACGGGGCGCACGATGCTATCAGCGCGCTCAAGCAGCGCATGAACATGGCGGACGACCCCACCGAGGCGCAGGCTGGAGCGGCCTAACCGCTAGACCTCACCGGAGGTCGCCAGCTCGCGCAGGTAGCGGAAGGGGTAGATGCCCGTCTCGTGCAGGTCGCTGAACAGAAGCGCGATGGCGTAGCGGCCGACCTCCAGCGCGTCCTCGATGGTGACGTCCGATGCCACATCATCCACGCCCACCTTGCGTTCGCGGGTGATCTCGTCCACGCACTGGGCGCACCCGCAGTGCCCTCGCACGTAGCGGTGGGGCATCAGCGACTCTAGCCCGTCCTTCCAGCGGATGTACAGCCCGTCGGGCGTCACCTCATAGCGTTCGGGCTGGTTGTGCGTCTCGCTGGTCACGGGCTGCTCCTGCGGTTGGTGCTTACAGTCTAGGGGGCTGGGGGCTAGAGCGAAATCCGCTGGCCCCGGTCCTCGGCCAGCGCCCGGTGGTAGACCGCCATCCCCGCTGCCACGTCCTCGATGGCGAGGCCCTGGGACTCGAACAGGGTGATGGCATCGGGGGAGGGACGGCCCGCCACGCGCCCGCCCACCACATCGCGCAGCTCAACGGCACGCTCCCACCGGAAGGCCCGGCGCTCAGCAGCCCATATGAGCTCACCGCACTCGCGCTTGGCGTCTTCCAGGTCGTCCACCACCACCAGCGCGGCGCGCTTAATGGTCGTTTCGTCCACCTCGCGGCGCATCCAGTGGTTGGAGCCCGCCGCGTTGACGTGGGCGCCGGGGCGCAGCGCGTTCCCATCGAACACCGGCTCGCGGGAGTTGGTGATGGCGCACACCACATCGGCCTCGCCCACCGCCTCCTCCGCGCTGGCCGCGGGCTCCACGCTGATGCCCAGCTCGGCGGACATGTCGCGGGCGAAGGCCTCACGGTTCTCCGGCTTGCGCGAGTACACCAGCACGCGGGTGATGGACCGCACCGCGCACACCGCCGCCAGCTGGGTGCGGGCCTGGTAGCCGGAGCCGATGACCGCAACAGTGCGGGCGTTGGGCTCCGCCAGGTGCCGGGTGGCCACGCCCGACGCGGCGCCCGTGCGTATCTGCCCCAGTGCGTTGGCCGCCAGCAGCGCCAGCGGTTCGCCGTTCTCGATGGAGTAGAGGATCACCAGCATCTGTGAGTCGGAGCCGGTGCCGGTGACGTAGGTCTTCAGGCCCGTGGCCTTGAGGCCCGCTGACATGCCCGCCATCACCTGCTGTGCTCCGCGCGGGAGTGGCACCCGGTAGCGGGCCATGTTGGAGGTATCGCCCCGGGCCGATTCGGCGAACAGCGCGTCCAGCGCGTCCACGCATACGTTCATGGGCAGCAGGGCGCGGACGTCATCCTCGGTGAGCAGCAGCACGGGTTTCCTCCTGGCAGCGATGGGGCGGGGTGGGCCTAGGGTAGCGGGTTCCTGGTACTGCCCACCACCCACCCACGGGCCTACGGCCTCCGGTTAGCTCAAGGGCAGGGGGAACTGGCCGGGGGCGTGCACCGGGCGCAGGTTGCCCACCCCCACGCCCACCAGCCGTATGGGCTCGCCGCTCGCCCAGTGCTGGGCCAGGAGTTCGTGGGCGGCGGCGGCGATGGCCTCGGCGCCGGCGGTGGCGGCATCGCGGCTGGCCGAGCGGGTGATGGTGGTGAAGTCGGCGTAACGCAGCTTGAGCACCACCGTGCGCCCCACTAGACCCTCGGCAACGAGCGAGCGGGCCACGCGCCCGGCCAGGCGCTCCAGCTCCTCCTCCAGCCGCTCGCGCTCGTCCACGTCCTGCGCGAAGGTCTCCTCGGCGCTGACGGACTTGGACTCGTGCTCCGTGCGCACCGGCGAGGGGTCCTCACCCCGCGCCCGCCGCCCCAGCACCGCTCCCCACGGCCCCAGCGCCGCCGTCAGCTGCCCCACGGGCGCTCCGGCCACCTGGCCCAGGGAGATCAGGCCTACGGCGCGGAGGCGCTCAGCAGAGCGCGGGCCAATGCCCGGCAGCGCTTCCACCGGGAGCGGCGCCAGGAACGTCGCCTCGGCACCGGGGGACACCACGGTGAAGCCGGAGGGCTTGCCGGCCTCGCATGCCACCTTGGCCACCAGCTTGGACGTCGCCATGCCCACCGAGCACGGCAGCCCCAGCTCCAGGCGCACGCGGGCCTGGATGCGGTGGGCCCGTCCCTCGGCCTCATCGGCGGAGCGGGCGATGGGCGTGAGGTCCAAGTACGCCTCGTCGATGGACATCTGCTCCACCTGCGGCGACTCGTCACCGATGATGGTCATCACCCTGGCCGAGTAGTCCCGGTAGAGGGAAAAGCGGGGGGGCACCACCACCGCGTGGGGGCACAGGCGCAGCGCGCGGGCAATGGGCATGGCGGAATGGCACCCGAAGGCGCGGGCGGCGTAGGAGGCCGCGGCGACCACGCCGCGCCCCTCCGGCGAGCCACCCACCAGCAGGGGCTTCCCGGTCAGCTCGGGGCGTTCCACCGTCTCCACCGAGGCGTAGAAGGCGTCCAGGTCCACCAGTGCGATGGCGCGGGGCAGGTCCATGACCCGGCCAGCGTACCGGAGGGAAGCATTCTGGGGAACGCCCGCCCGGCAGCCCAGCGGGAGGGTAAAAGAAGGCCGCCTCCCTCGCGAGGGAGGCGGCCTATGATGTCCCGTTGGGGATGAGCAGTTCGCGCGGTTACTTCTTCCCGCGCACCGCACCGGCCAGGTCGGAGCCGGGGGTGAAGCCCACGCGCTTGTGGGCTGGGACGGTGACGCGCTGGCCGGCCTGCCGGCCGCGGATTGCGCGCACCTGCCGCTGCTTGACCTGCCGGGTCTCAAAGGCCCCGAAGCCGGTCAGCACGACGCGGTTACCCGAGGAGAGCGCCTCCCGGACGCTGTCCAGCACCGCGTTCAGCGCGGCATCGCCAGCGGAGCGCGTGCTCCCCAGCTTCTCGGCAACCTTCGCAGCCAGGTCTCCCTTGCGTAGCGTGGCCAAGTGAACACCTCCTCAGTGCTCTTGTTCCCTGCCGGACATGGCGTTCTGGCAGGGGCACCGTCAGTGGTCTCTGACATGCAAACCGAGTATAGCACGGCGAAAATCCGCGTATCAATGGCCGTCATGCGCTGGATGGCATCTAACCAAGGGCCTTTGGGCGCCGAAGCCTACGCCCACCACGGGTGCAGGTGGTTTAGTGGGCCGTGGCCAGCTCCCATGGGGAATGCGCTGGCTATGGCCGCGTGTACGTAGGCCTTGGCTTCGGCGACGGCTTCCGTCACCGGGGCCCCCTTTGCCAGACCCGACGCGATGGCCGAGGAGAAGGTGCACCCCGTCCCGTGCGTGGAGGTGGTGGCGATGCGCTCGGCGGGAAACTCGGTGAAGTCGCGCCCATCGAACAGCACGTCCGTCGCGCTCTGCCCAAAATGCCCGCCCTTCACCACCACGTAGCGCGCGCCCATGGCACCGATGGCCCGCGCCGCCTCGCGGGCCTGCGCCATGCTGGTCACCGGGTGTCCTGCCAGCACCTCGGCCTCTCCCGCGTTGGGTGTGACCACCAGCGCCAGGGGGAGCAGGTCAGTGACGAGGGCGCCCACGGCGTCCTCCCGCAGCAGCCGATCGCCCCCCTTGGCCACCATCACGGGGTCCACCACCACCCGCTCCAGCCGGTGCGCCCGCAACCGCCCGGCCACGGTGGCGATGATGGCGGCTGACGACAGCATGCCGGTCTTCACCGCGTCCACGCCCATGTCCACCACCACCGCGTCCACCTGCGCGGCGATGAGCCCGGTGGAAACCTCCTCCACCGCGCGCACCCCCTGGGTGTTCTGGGCGGTGATGGCGGTGATGGCGCTGACGCCGTACACCTCGAATGCGGCGAAGGTTTTCAGGTCCGCCTGGATGCCTGCACCGGCTCCCGAGTCGGACCCGGCGATGGTGAGGGCGACCGGCACGGTGCGAGTGCTCACGCTTCCTCCTCCAGCGCCCGAACGCTCCCCAATGTGGCGAAGTCGAACCCGGGCGCACCGGCGCCCCGCGCCAGTCCTACCCAGATGGCCGCGACCACGGTGGAAACCACCAGCGCCAGCAGGAACGATGCGAGGGTGCTGCCGGGCACCAGCACGTGCCAGAGGGGGGCAAGCCCGTCCCACGACCACCAGGAGGTGAACCCGGGGGAGGGGAAGAAGAGCGCGCCGACCGCGATGCCCGCCAGGGTGCTCACCAGGGCGCCCCGGCCGGACAGGTGCCGCTCGTACAGTCCCAAGAACGTGGGCACCACCGCACCGGCGCATACCAGGTCAGCGATGAGGAACAGGTAGAGCACCGAGTCGAAGGCATAGCCGACGATGATCGCGGGAACCGCCAGAGCGACCGTGACCCAGCGCGCCGAGACCAGCAGGCGCCGGGGCGTGCGGGCCGACCCCAGCAGGCCGGGTATCCCTGAGGCCAGCGCCGAGACAATGCCATTGAGAAGCGTGTCGATGCTGCTCATCACCAGCGCCAAGGCCAGCACCACCAGCACCACCAGCACCCAGCCCGGCAACACCTCCAGCGCCAGGGTGAAGAGGGAGATGGCGCCGGGGCCGCCCACCCCGCGCCCCATAGCCCACAGGCCAAACATGCCCGTGGCCATCACCATCGGTACCACCACCAGCGCACCCACCAGGTAGCCCCGGCGCACGGCGCGCTCCGACTCAGCCGCGTACACCCGCTGCCAGAAGCCCTGGTGGAACAGGTTGGCGGCCAGGATGGCGATGATGAGGGTGATTCCGAAGTCCACGCCCGGCTGGTAGCCCCAGTCCAG
This sequence comes from Chloroflexota bacterium, assembly GCA_038109085.1. Taxonomy (GTDB): domain Bacteria; phylum Chloroflexota; class Dehalococcoidia; order Lucifugimonadales; family Australimonadaceae; genus Australimonas. The sequence continues at coordinate 22,328 of JAYNIL010000015.1, read as the reverse complement.
CAGCTCCGGCGCGCTCTCGCGCACCGGGGCCATGGCGGCGTCCCACCCGCCCAGGGCCCAGAGCCCCGCGACGAACAGCACCGCCAGCAGCGGAGCGATGATGGCGAACTGCACGCCGTCGGTGACGATGCTGGCGCGCAGGCCGCCGTAGACCGTGTAGGCCAGCGTGGCTCCCGCCACCAGCATCAGGGTCACCAGCAGGGGGGTGCCCGTCACCAGTTGGACGGCGCGGGCGATAGCGCCCAGCTCTGCCGCCAAGAACGTGAACATGTACAGCACCACGATGGCCAGCACCGCCAGGAACATCGGGCGCCCGTACCGGTGCCAGACGAACTCGGTGAGGGCGTGTCCGTTGGGCATCAGCCGGCGCATGCGCACGCCCACGGCCCAGTAGGCGGCGACGGGCGCGGCCTGGCCCACGGCATACCCCGTCAGGCCAGCGATGCCAGCCCAGGTGGCCGCCTCGGCGGGGCTGAAGAGGATCCACGCGCCCATGACCGAAGCCACCACCGAGGCGAGGGAGCCCCAGGAGGAGGTGGAGCCACGGGCGGTGATGTAATCGTCCAGGGAAGGCTTGCGTCCCCGGGTGGCAGCGATGCCCAGGAAGGCCATGCCTAGGGCCGTGAGGACTGCCGCGGCGATACCCCAGTCTGCGGTGCTCACGCGATCTCCTTTCGCCGTGCGCGGGGGCATGGAAAGGGCCGCCCCGGTGAGGGAGCGGCCCCGGTTGCTGCGTGTGCAGGTTGGAACGGGTTGCGTCGCTCTCCCTCCGCTGGAATGACCCAGGTCAGGTTCCAAGGGTCGGCGGCAGCAGGACCGCCCTCTCAGCCGGCTCACCCGGCTCCCCATGGACGCACGATATGTATTCGGGGCGATACTAGAGTCGCTGGAAGGGGGCGTCAAGGGAGCCCCGTGCTCTTGGCCGTGGCCGGAAGGACGGGCCAGCGCGGCCGAAAGTCCGGGAAATTCCGCCGGTCCCACCCCCTATGGACACGGGCGGACATGTACTATAATGCGCAGCGGATGGCCCTCGGCCACGTGGCCAACTCCATGGCCAAGCCGTATTAGATCAGGGCTCAGGGCAGGTAAGCGCAAGCGTCCTGCCCACACTGTTTCTACAGCCCAACAGACGCACAGGAGGCGGAATGTTCACCCTTCGGAAGCTTCCCGTCAGTATCCTGCTGGTGCTGGTGCTGACTCTGCTGGTCTCCGTGTCCGTCGCGAGCGCCGCCGACCCCGCCGTGGGCGGCAAGGTGACGTTCCGTGACTCCTCTGGCGCGAGTAACAGCCTGGTCATCGCCCTCACCGATGTTCCCTCCGCTGGGGCGGGCAACGCCTACGAGGGTTGGCTCATCGCCGGTGACGGCTCCAAGATCAGCGTCGGCGTGCTCGCCCGCCGGGCCGACGGCGTGATCGACGCCACCTACGAGGGCACCGCCAACCTGCTGGCCACCTACGTGGCCTTCGCCATCAGCCGCGAGCCCTCCCCCGACCCGGACCCCGCTACCGCCGGCACCATCGTCTACTCCGACAACATCCCGGCTGGCGCCGTGACCACGGTGCGTGGGCTGGTGGTGGATGGCTCCGCCACGGCGCTGCGGGCCCAGGCCCAGCTGGCCCTCACCCACGCCAACCTGGCCAAGACCTCCGCGACGCTGGCGGACAAGCAGTCCCACGCACAGCACGTGGTCAACATCATCGATGGTCTGGGCGCTCCTGGTGACGGCACCGGCGTCCTGGCACACGCCGCAACCGTGGCGGCTGCCGCTAATGCCCTGGCCGGCAAGGCCACCGACACCCGGGTCGCCGCCGCTGCCAACGAGGTCGCTGCCGGTGCGAACAACACCGCCGCCCTGGCCACCCGGGCACGTGATGCCGCACAACGCTTGGTGAACGCCACGGTGGATAACATCACCGTTGCTCTGGAGCTGGAGAACGTCGTCAACTTGGCTTCCGCTGCCGTCAACGGCACGGACGAGAATGGTGACGGCATCAATGGCAATGTTGGCGCCGAGGCCGGTGGCAACGGCACCTACACCCTCGCCCAGGACATCGCGGCCTTCGAGCCGCAGGCGGGCGCCGACCTGGCCAAGCCTGACACCGGTGACTGGACCATCCCCGTCCTGGCCCTGCTGGCCCTGGTGGCTGGCGCTGGCCTGACCCTGGGCGGTCTGACGGTGCGCCGCAACGCCGCCTAGGCCCTGACTGAATATGCTGAACGAAGGGCCCCGCTCAACCGAGCGGGGCCCTTGCTTTACACGTGCTCTTGCGGGAGACACATCGCTTCACGCCCACCCCTGGTTTGCACCCCACCGAGGTTGGATGGGGCCCGCGCTGGTGCGGGCCTACTCGGCGGGCAGTTCCAGCGTCGCGCGCAGCTCGCGCCACTCGCGGGCCGAGAGGCCCAGCGCCGCCGGGTCTACCGGCTTGCCCGCCACCAGCGCCCGCACGGCTTCCAGCGCCTTGGCCGACAGATGCGCGCCGCCCATGAGGTAGGCGGTGAAGGCGGCGTAGGTGAGGGGCACCCACCGCTCCACCACCTCCAGCAGCACGCGGGCGTACTCGCGAATCTCCCACTGGGCGTGGGCGTCGGCCCGCAGTCGCAGGAAGCCGAGCAGGTTGTGCAGGTCGCACTTCCAGTACCACTGGGTGTAGGTGGAAAGGGGCAGGCCGATGCGCGCCAGCTCGCGCGCCAGGCCCGCCTCCCCCTCCGCATCGCCCAGCATCTGCTCGTAGTGGCTGAACGCCGCCTCGGCATCGCCCTTGAGCACGGCGAGCACCTGCTGCGCCTGCTCCGGGGGCAGCACGTCGCCGCGCCCCTGCCGGTTGGTGGCCGACTGGACGGCCAGCTGCTCCGGTGCGGGGGTGTAGAACTCCCGGTCCAGCACCGAGTAGCGGGCGGAGTACTCGTTCAGGTTCGCCATCCGGTGACGCACCCACTGGCGCGCCACGAAGATGGGCAGTTTCACGTGCAGCTTTAGCTCGCACATTTCGAAGGGCGAGGTGTGGGCGTTGCGCATCAGGTAATTGATGAGCCCGGCGTCGTCGGAGCGGCGCTTGGTGCCCTTGCCGTAGGAGACGCGCGCCGCCTGCACGATGGCCGCATCGTCCCCCATGTAGTCGATGACGCGCACGAAGCCGTGGTCCAGCACCGGCAGCGGGGTGTACAGCAGCTCCTCCAGCGCAGGCACCGTGGCCCGCCGGGTGGGCGTGCTCTCCTGCCGGAGCGCCTCCACCTCTGCCTGCTGCTCTGGGGATAGCCGCATGGGGAACCTCTCTGGGGGTGCTGGGGCTAGCGGAACGCCGCGAAGCCGTCCGGGATCGGGACCTCGACCAGTTGCAGGCGTTCCGAGCCGGTGTTGGCCCGCACCGCCTCGCCCAGCGCGTCGGCACTCTCGGCGCGCGTGTAGCCCACGTCGTAGGCTGCAGCGAGGCGCTCGAAGTCGGGGTTGGTGAGGCCGGTGGCGAACCGGCGGCCCGCGAAGCGCTGGTCCTGGTAGCGCTTGAGGACGCCCCAGGCCGCGTCGTTGAAGACGACCACGGTGGGGGCCATGCCGTGCTGCACCGCGGAGGCCAGCTCCTGGGTGTTGTACTGGAAGCCGCCGTCGCCCGTGACGCAGACCACGGGATGCTCACCGGCCCCGGCGGCCCCGCCCAGGCTCGCGGCGAAGCCCCAGCCGATGCTCACCCACCCGTGGGGCTGGTGGAAGGTGCGCGGGCCCAGCGCCTCGAAGCAGCGGGTGCCCACGTAACCGGGGATGGTCGAGTCGCAGAACACCACGCCCTCGCGGGGCAGCGCCTGGCGTAGCGCAGCCCAGGCACGCTGCTCGTTGGGGAACTGGCGCTCCACACTGGCGTGCGCGTCGGCCCGCAGCCGGGCGATGACTTCCTGCTGGGCTGGGTCCGGCGCGCGTGCGGGCAGGGCGGCGGCCAGAGCCGCCAGCAACGGTGCGCTATCACCCGCCAGGCCCACGGCGATGGGGTAGTTGCGGCTGAACATCGTCGGGTCGATGTCCACCTGCACCAGCGCCTCGGGGAGCTTCAGCCCCACGCCCAAGGTGGAGCGGAAGGGTAGGCTGGAACCCACGACCAGCGCGGCGTCGGCGTTCGCGGCGTAGGCCTGCACGGGGTTCTCGCCCCATACGCGCCCACCCAGCACCGTGCCCATGGCGAGAGGGTGGTCCTCCGGCATCGCGCCCTTGCCCCCGTCCGCCGCGGCCACGGGCGCGCCTAGTTTCTCGGCCAGGGCCACCAGTTCGGCGCTGGCGCCCATGGCCCCGCCCCCGGCGATGATGAGCGGGCGCTTGGCTCCGGCCAGCAGTGCCGCCGCCTGCTCGATGGAGCCGGGGCGCGGGTGCGGGGGGTGGGGCGGGCGCGCGTTGATGATCTCGTAGTCGTCCTCTACGGCTAGCAGGTCCGTGGGCACCGTCAGCAGCGCGGGGCGCGGGTGCGAGGTCCGCAGGTGGCTGAACGCCTCGGCGATACGGGCCGACAGCTCGCCCGCGCTGGTGGCCCCGGCACGCCAGCCGGTGATGGACGAATACATGCCCAGCTGGTCGGCGGCCTCGTGGGTCACACCGCGCCCGCTGTGCACGTGCTCCGCCTCGATCTCCGTGGTCAGGTGGAAGAGGGGGACGGACGAGTGGTATGACTCACCCAGCGCGCCCACCGCGTCGGCCGCGCCGGGGCCCGATGAGGTCAGCATCACCCCCGGCTTGCCCGTCACGCGCGCGTAGCCGTCGGCCATGCAGGCCAGGGCATGCTCGTGGCGCGCGCCGATGAAGCGCAGGCGCCCGTCGGCCACCGCATCGTGCAGGGCGTCGTAGATGTCCAGCGTGTGGATGGAGATGATGCCGAAGACGGTGTCCACGCCCTGGGCTATCAGCGACTCCACCACGGCGCGACCGGCGCTAATCCTAGCCATGCGGGACACTCCTGCGCGGGCTGCGCCGGGCCATGATACACGCCGCGCCCACGCATGGCCCCCTCAGGGCAGCAGGTCCTCCGGGTGCTCCAGGAGGCGCTTGATCTCCCCGGCGAAGGCCGCGGCCTCGGCCCCGTGGGCAGCGCGGTGGTCCGTGGAGAGCGTCGCGGATATCACCTGGCGCAACTCCACCTGTCCGTTCACCGCCCAGGGCGTGGGCGCCACGGCCCCCACGGCCAGCACGCCCACCGCGGGCTCCACGATGACGGCGCTGAAGGCGTCCACGCCGAACATCCCCAGGTTACTCACCGAGAACGTCCCGGTGTACTCATCGGGGTGCAGCACGCCGGAGCGCAGCCGCTCCACCAGCGCGCGCGATTCGCGGGCCAATTGCGCCAGCGGCTTGCGGTCCGCATCCAGCAGCGCAGGCACCGCCAACCCGCCCGGCAGGGCGACGGCCATGCCCACGTTGACGTGGGGGCTCACGCGCAGGTGGTCGCCCTGGAAGGTGGCGTTGTAGACGGGGTGCTTCACCAGCGCCAGCGCGACGGCCTTGGTGATGAGGTCATTCACGCCCACACGGGCCTCGCGTTGTTCCGCGTTGAGGCGCGAGCGCAGGGCGAGGGCCTCGGTCATGTCCACGCGCACCGTCAGGGTGAAGTGGGGCGCCTCGCGCATGGTGGCCTGGGTGCGCCGGGCGATGGCCTCGCCCATGGGCCCCAGGACGATGCGGCCATCGGCGTCGGGCTGTCGGGGCGGGTAGGCCCCGCGAAGCCCCGGCGGGGGAGGCACCGGGGTGCGCTCCACCGGCTCCCCGCCCGCGCTGGGGTTGGTCGAGGGGGCCTCACCCGGTGCGCCCACCTCGGCAAGCGGCGCACCCACCGGCAGGGGGGTGCCCTCGGCGGCCAGATGACGCAGCAGGACGCCGGAGACGGGGGATTCCACCTCCACCACAGCCTTGGCGGTCTCCACCTCGGCGACGGCCTCTGCGGCCTCCACAGGCGCACCCTCGGCCTTGAGCCAGCGCACCAGCGTGGCGCGGGTGGTCTCGTAGCCTATCTGTGGCAGGGTGATGGTGGTGGCCAAGGCGGACTCCCGTGGGGCTGCGGTCCCTAGTGTACGGTGCGCAAGGGCTGTAGCCGACCATCCGGCATGGCGGTTTTGCGCGGGGAAAAACCGAGGGCGCCCATCGGGGCGCCCTCGCACGGTGTCCAGGGGGACGCGGACTACATCATCCTCTTGATGATGCGCTCCGCCTGCTCGTTGGTCAGGCCCAGCGCTCGTCCAGCCATGGGGCCGTCCTTGAGCACCGGCTCCAGTTCGGAGAGCGACTCCTTGGTGTCGATCTCGAAGAACTTGCCGGTGTAGATCTTGTCACCGTAGATCATCGAGTGCTCCAGGGCCTTCTGCCAGTTGGAGGGGTCGTGACCCTCTTCCTCCAACTTGGTCACCCGAGACTTGAAGAAGGGGTGGGAGTAGTCGGGGTTGAAGGTCACGCACGGGCTGAACACGTCGATGAGCGAGAAGCCCTTGTGCTCGATGCCACCCTTGATCAGCTCCGTGAGCCCCTTGATGTCGCCGGAGTAGCCGCGGGCCACATAGGTGGCGCCGTTGATGATGGCCGAGGCGATGGGGTTCAGCGGGTACTCCACCGACCCGAAGGGGGTGGACTTGGTCTTGGCCCCGACGCGGGAGGTGGGGGAGACCTGGCCGGTGGTGAGGCCGTAGATTTGGTTGTTCATCACCACGTAGGTCAGGTCCACGTTGCGGCGGGCCATGTGGGTGAAGTGGTTGCCGCCGATGCCGTAGCCGTCACCGTCGCCGCCGGTGGCGATGACGGTCAGCTCGTGGTTGGCCATCTTCACGCCCGATGCCACGGCCAGGGAGCGCCCGTGGAGGGTGTGCATGGAGTAGGCGTTGACGTAGCCAGGCAGGTTGGAGGAGCAGCCGATGCCACTCACCACCGCCAGCATGTGCGGGGGGATGCCCAGTTCGGCCACGGCGCGCTGGAGGGAGTTGAGGACACCAAAGTCCCCGCAGCCCGGGCACCAGTCCGGCTCGAACTTGCTCTTATAGTCCTTGGCGGTCAGTTCAACGGTGGTCGTCATGACAACCTCCTAGACGATGATCTCTTGCGTGGGGACGTAGCGCTCGATGCCATCCTTCACGATGGCCTGGACGCCCTCCACGATGTGGTGGGGCATGAACGGCTCGCCGTCGTACTTGCGTATGTGGGCGGCGGCCTTGAAGCCCGTCTCCGACCGCAGGTAGCGGGCGAACTGCCCGGAGTAGTTGTTCTCCACGATGATGACCTTCTTTGCCGAGCGCAGGATCTGGTCAATCTCGTCGGCGTGGAAGGGCACAATCCACTTGATGGCCAGCTGGTTGGTCTTGACGCCAGCCGCGTTCAGCGCGGCCGCGGCCTCGGCGATGACGGGCTTGGTGGAGCCCCAGCCCACCAGCGTCACGTCCGCGCCCGCCGGGCCCTCCAGGGCGGGGGCGGCGATGTCGTCCAGGACGTGGGCGATCTTGCGGGCGCGCTTCTCCAGCATCGCCCGGCGCTTGATGGGGTTGGTGAACTCGTCCGAGAGGAGCATCGAGTCCTCGTCGTGCTCGTCGGTGGCCACGATGTGCATGTGGCCCTCGACCCCCGGCACGGCGCGGGGAGAGATGCCCGAGTCGGTGATCTTGTAGCGGTTGTAGGGCGCCCCGTTCCCGGAGGAGGTGGTGATGAGCGCGCCCCGGTCGATCTTGGGGTGCAGGTCGATGGTGTCGGGGTCCACGCTGAAGCGGCCTTCGGAGATGTACAGGTCCGTCAGCACCATGGCCGGGCACTGGTAGCGGTCGGTCAGGTTGAAGATCTCCGGCATGGTGTTGAACGCGTCCAGCGCGTCGGTGGGCGTGACGATGAACCGCTCGAAGTCGCCCTGGCTGGCACCGAGCGCCTGCCACAGGTCGGCCTGTTCAGTCTTGGTGGGCAGGCCCGTGGAGGGCCCGCCGCGCATCACGTCGATGTAGACCACGGGGATCTCCATCATGGCAGCGGCGCCGATGGCCTCGGTCATCAGTGCGAAGCCACCGCCGGAGGTGGCGCACATGGAGCGCACGCCTGTGTGTGCCGCGCCGATCACCATGTTGGCCACGCCGATCTCGTCCTCCACCTGGCGCACCATAATGCCCAGGTTGCGGGCGTTGGCGGCGTACCAGTGCAGCACGCCGGTGGACGGGCTCATGGGGTAGGCGGCGTAGAACTTGAGGCCCGCGGCCGCACCGCCGATGGCCAGCGCTTCGTTGCCCGACCACATGGCCAGGGGCTTGCCGCCCTCCGGCAGGGTGAAGGGGAAGGGCTTGAAGTTCTTGACCGCGTAGTCGTAGCCCGCGCGGGCCACGGTCACGTTCTGGGTCACCACCTCGTCGCCCTTTCGGGAGAACTGCTGGGTGAGGGACTCCTGCAGGAGCGAGAAGTCGAAGCCCAGCAGATGCATCATGGCGCCCACGGCCACGGTGTTCTGGGTGAGTCCCGCGCGCTGGGAGCCGGTGAGCTCGTTCACCGGCAGCCCGCATAGCTGAACGCCGTTCGCCGCCTGCCCGGGCGTGATCGCGTCAGAGTTGTAGAGCACCGCCGCCCCGGCCTTGAGCAGATTCAGGTGGCGATCCATAGTGTCTTGGTTAAGCGCGAGCAGCAGGTCGATGTCGTCACCGTGGTTTCCGACCTCCCGGTCGGTCACCCGGATGGTGAGGAAGATGTGACCGCCGCGCACGATGGACTGGTACGCATTGTAGGTGGACAGGTGCAGGCCCCGGCGCGCGAACAGTCGCGCGACGATGTCGCCGGGGGTGGCGATTCCCTGTCCGGCCTCGCCGCCGATGGACAGCGCGAAGTCGAACTGCGTTGAGCTCATTACTACTCCTTCCCGGGCCCGTCCTAGATGTGGACGGCCTGCCCGACGGCCGCCAATGCGGCCTCCTTGATCGCCTCGGAGAGGGTGGGGTGGGGGTTCACCACCGCGCCCAGCTCCGCGTCAGTTCCTTCCAGCAGCCGGGTGAGGCTCAGCTCTCCCAGCATCTCCGACACCTCGTGGCCCACCAGGTGGGCACCGAGCAACTCGCCGGTGGCTGCGTCGGCCACCAACTTTGCGAAGCCGCCTTGCTCGCTCAGGGCCAGCGCCTTGCCGTTGGCCAGGAAAGGGAAGCGCCCCACCCGAATGGCGCGCCCCTGTGCGCGTGCCTCCTGCTCCGTCATGCCCAAACTGGCCACCTGCGGGTTGGTATACACCACCCGCGGCATGGCCCCGTAGTCCAGGGGCTGCGGGGCCATGCCCGCCAGGTGCTCCACCGCATGGACCGCCTGGGCCTGGGCCACATGGGCGAGGGGCATGATACCTGTCACGTCGCCGATGGCATAGACGCCCGGTGCGCTGGTGCGCAGGCTGGCGTCCACCTGCACCCACCCGCGCTCGGTCCGCACCCCGGCCTCCTCTAGCCCCAGCTCCTCGGTGTTAGGGCGGATACCGACGGCCACCAGCACCCGGTCTGCCTCCAGGCTCCGGGGGCCTTCCGGTGTCTGAAGCGACAAGGTGGCGATGCCCTTGGCCACCGTGATGCCCGTGACCTTCGAGCCGGTGAGAGCCTCGATGCCCTGGCGGTCCAGCGCCCGCATTAGCGCCTTGGAGGACTCCTCGTCCTCGCGGGGGAGCAGGCGCGGCTCCATCTCCACGATGCTGACCTGGGCCCCGTAGGCCCGGTAGATGTAGGCGAACTCCGCGCCGATGGCCCCGCCACCGATGATGACGGCGCGCTCCGGAGCGCTCTCCTGGGTGATGGCCTCGCGATAGGTCACCACCACCGTCCCGTCCGTCTCGATGCCGGGCGGGGTCACGGCCCGTGCACCCGTGGCGATGATGACGCTCTTGGCGCTGACGGTGCGCTCACCCTCTACGCCGCGAACGGTCACGGTGTCCGGGGCCGCCAGCAGCCCCTGCCCGGTGAGCACCTCAACGCCCTGCTTGCGCAGCAGCCCAGCCACACCCTTGGTGAGCCGGTCCACCACCTTGCGCGAGCGGGCGACGGCGGCGGCGTAGTCGGCGCTGACGGGCCCTGTGGTGATGCCGAAGGCGTCCGCGTGGCGCACGGTGTTCAGGACCTCGGCGTGGCGTATCAGCGCCTTGGAAGGGATGCACCCCCAGTTCAGGCACACTCCGCCCACGGCCTCGCGCTCCACGCACGCGACCTTCAGGCCCAGCTGGCCCGCGCGGATCGCCGCGACGTAGCCTCCGGGGCCGGAACCGATGATGGCCAAGTCCACGTCTGCCATAGACGGAATCTTTCGTTCCCTCGCTGCCCGTCCCCCGTTCGGGGGTGTTACGGAATGCGCCCGCCGTGACAGCGGCGGGCGTAGGTGTCAATGCAGTATATGCCAGAGGGAAGCACCGGCCAAGGCGCTGGATGTCCACGCGGTAAGTTATAGACAAGTTCTATGACTAATCGGCGAACGCAACGCCCGACGCTAGCTGGCCTGGTCGGTGAACACGGGGAGCCCGTTGGGGCCCGGCGCGCCGGGGAGCACCGCGTGCACGTGGGTGCCGGGCTCCAGGTGGCCGGGGATCACCTGCATCTCCGTCAGCAGGCGCGGGCCCGCGTCCAGGTCCACCACCACGATGACGGCGGTGGGACCGGGGTTGCGTGGGTAGGGGGCGATGTGGCGCTCCATCAGATTGAACACCGTCCCGCCGGAGGGCGCCTCGCGCCAGGAGAGCGACTCGGACCCGCAGGCGGTGCAGCGGTGGGCGCTGGGGTTCTGCCAGGTCTGGCATTGGTCGCATTGCGGCAGCATGAAGGTGCCGTTGGCCAGCGCGTGCCAGAAGGGGGGCTCGGGGTGGGTGCCGGAGACGGAGGTCATGGGGCGGCTGCCTCGTGGGATGGGATGGCGCGGTGCGCACCCCGAACGATAGGCAGGAGCCAGGGGCCCGGTCAACGGGGGCGGGCGCGGCCCTATAATGCCGGCTCATGGACGAGTCCACGGAAGCCTACGAGCAACGGCTGGCCCAGGCGCTGGAGCGCACGGTGGTGGTGCGCCCGCCACGCCAGGCCCTCGCCACCTTCGGCACCACCTCGGTGCGCTACTACCTGGTCACCGAGCCTTCATTCGCGGACGCGGGCCTGCCCACGGGCGCGGGGCCGGAGTCGGTGGTGCGCGAGGGGTTGGTGGAGGCCGCTCGGCCCCAGGTGGTGACGCCGGGCTACCTGCTGCGCCACGAGGGGTTCGGCGAGAACGCCGCCCGCTACCTGGAGGGTATCCTGCGCCGCCACGGGCCCGACGCGCCCGGTCTCCTCTACTCCTACCGCAATGAACCCTCGGAGACCAGCGTCGTCACCGGTGGGCCCGATGAGGTGGCCGCGCGCATCGCCGAGCGACTCGACCGTGAGGACAAGCGCCTTGCCGCCGTGGTGCGCGGGGTGGACGCGCTGTGGGACGCGAGCCTGATGAAGTTCATCCACGAGCTCACAGCATCGTCCTTGCGCTCCAACGTCTACGAGTTGAGCCAGCGCGGCCTACTCCAGATGGACGGCGGGGTCCCCCGCGATGCCCGAGCGCGCGTGGAGGAGATGTTGGAGGAGGCGCGCCGGGGCGAGCGCGAGCCCGCTGAGGTGCACCGGGAGCTGGAGCGCTGGGGCCTCTTCGAGGAGTATCAGGACCGGTTTCTCGCCCTCTTCCGGGGCCGTACCCGGCGCTAGCGCGCCGCAGCCACACACGCAGGGGGTGTCCCATGGAGATGGGGCTGACGGGCAGGGCCGCCATCGTGGGCGGGGCCAGCGCGGGTATCGGCCTGGCCGCCGCCACGGCACTGGCACGTGAGGGCGCTGCGGTGCTGCTGGTGGCGCGCCGTCCGGAACCGCTGGCCCTGGCCGCCGATGGGCTGCGGGCCGCCGTCCCCGACGCGCGGGTGGCGACCATCGCCGCGGACCTGGCCGCTCCCGGTGATATCGAGCGCGTGGCCGCCGCGGCCCAGAGCGCCTTCGGCCAGGTGAATATCGTGGTGAACAACCTGGGGGGCCCACCCCCCGGCGAGTTCACCGCGTTCACCGACGCCGACTGGCAGAACGCCTTCGACGTAAGCTTCTCATCTGCCGTACGCCTGGTGCGCCTGGTGCTGCCGAGCATGCGGGAGCGGGGCTGGGGGCGCGTGGTCTCGGTGCTCTCGCGCACCATCAAGGAGCCGGAGGACAGGCTGGGCCTGTCCACGGTGGTGCGCACAGCGCTGGCCGCGTGGAGCAAGCTGCTGGCCGCTGAGGTGGCAGCGGAGGGCGTGACGGTGAACACCGTGCTGCCCGGCTCGGTAGAGACGGAGCGTCTGCGCTCGGTGATCGGCGTGCAGGCCAAGGCCAACGGGCGCACCGTGGAGGCCCAGCGCGCGCTGCGCCTTGCCGGGGTGCCCATGGGCCGGTTCGGCCGCCCCGAGGAGGTGGGTGAGCTCATCGCGTTCCTGGCCTCGGAGCGCGCGGGCTTCATCACCGGCCAGCACGTCGCCATCGACGGCGGGCAGACCAGGGGACTGTGAGGCGCCCGCGCTTCTACTACGGCTGGGTCATCGCCGTCAGCGCCGCCATCAGCGCTGCCTTCGTGCTCGGCTCGGCGCAGTTCGCTCTCTCCGCCTTCCTGGTGCCCATGCAGCAGGAGTTGGGCTGGAGCCGCACCGCCATCTTCAGCGCACTGGCCGTGCGCTACCTGGTGGCCGGGGTGCTGGCCCCCGTCATCGGCCCCATCGCCGACCAGGTGCGCGGGCCGCGCATCTGGTTCCCCGTGGCCGCGGTGCTCCTGGGCGGGGCGCTGGCGGCCATCCCGCTGGTGGACCACCCCCTCTGGTTCCTGTTCTGGTACGGCGGTGTGGGCGCGGTGGGCGCATCGATGCTCACTCTGAACATGTGGGAGGCGGTGCTCCTCAAGTGGTTCTCCCGCAGGCGCACGCGGGCATTGGTCATTGGCGCGGTGGGTGAGGCTTCGGGCCCCACTGTCTTCCCCCTGTTGGTCACCGGGCTCATCGCCGGGGCTGGCTGGCGCGGGGCTTGGGTCTGGTTCGGAGCGCTCACCCTGGCGACCCTGCTGCCCCTCACTCTGGCGCTGCGCACCCGGCCTGAGCAGGTGGGCCAGCACCTCGATGGCGATGCCGCCCCCGCTGCATCGCCCACACCCCCCGCGCCGGGCGCCGCCGTCCGGGCGGAGAGCCTCACCCGCCGGGAGGCGATGCGCCACTGGAGCTTCTGGGCCCTGGCCGCCACCTTCACTCTCTCCGGCGTTGCCATCACCGGCTTCCAGGCCCAGTGGATCCCGTACCTGGTGGACGAGGGATTCTCGCCCACCATTGCCGCCGGGGCCATCAGCGTGTACGGGGTTTCGAACATCTCCTCCCGCATGCTGTGGGGGGCGCTGGTGGCCCGCTACCCCCTGCGCGCACTCATGGCGGTGCACGCCGTGCTTGCGTTCATCGGCATCGTGGCGCTGCTCACCGCCGTGGGCTCGGTGCCCGCGCTCTTCGGCTGGGCCGCCTACCAGGGATTGGTGCTGGGCAGCTTCTTCTCCCTGCACACTTTCATCGCGGCTGATTACTTCGGCCGGGCGCACATCGGGGCGATACGGGGCGCCATGACCATGCCCGCCGCCCTGGCTCGAGCAGTGGGGCCCGTGGCGCTCTCGGCGCTGCGTGATGCGCGCGGGTCGTACGTCGCGGCCTTAGTGCTGGTGCTGGGGGTGTGGGCGGCCAAGTTCGGCCTTACCCTCTCGGCGCGCAGGCCCCGCTAGTTGGCTCCGCTCGCCTGCGGTTCGTTTATGGAAGGGGGGCTCCCCTTGAACGAGCGAGCGTAGCGAGCGGTGAAAGAGCGCTATTCCTCACCCTCGGCGGCAGCATCCCCCTCGCTCAGCCCCAGCGAGTCCGCCTCGGCCAGGGGCAGGCCGCGCTCGGCCCGCAGCGCCTCGATGCGCTCCAGCGGGCGCTGGAGCTGGCGACGGCGCGGCCCGGCCAGCTCGTCGAAGGCGCGCTGGGTGGAGACGAGCCTCTTGCCCACCGTCTCCACGGCCTCGTTGTACTTTCCCCATTCGCTGGCGAAGCGCCCCAGCAGCGTCAGTATCTGGTCCGAGGCGCGCTGGAGGGCGAAGGAGTCCGCTGCCTGACGCACCAGCGCGAGGACCGCGAAGAGGGTGAGGGGCGAGCAGCACACCACCCTCTCGCGCAGCCCCGCCTCCAGGAGCTCCGGGTCGTGCTCGTGGATGAAGGCGTAGACGGCCTCATTGGGGATGAACAGCAGGGCGTAGTCCACCGTGCCACCCGCCGGGTCCACGTACTCGCGTCCCCGCAGCTCGCGCACCCGCTGGCGCACATCCTTCAGGAACGCCTTCGTGAACCCCTCGCGCTCACCATCGGAGGAGGCCTCCAACGAGCGTAGATAGTTATCGAGGGGGAACTTCACGTCCATGTTGAGGCGCAGTTCGCCTGGCAGCAGGAACACGAAGTCGGGCCTGCTCCCGCCCTCCAGCGTCGCCTGCTTGTGGTAGTTGACACCCTCCACCAGCCCCACCAGCCGCAGGATGTCCTCTGCCATGCGCTCGCCCCACTGGCCGCGGGCGCGCGAGGAGGCGAGCGCCTCGCGCAGCGATGAGGTGGATGCGGTGAGGGCGGCGGTCTGCTCGCCCATGCCCTTGAGCGTGGCCGCCAGGGCACCGGCCTGCGATGCACGGGCCTTCTCCGCCTCGCGCAGGTGGTCGGTGAGGCGTTCCAGGTGGGCGCCCACCTGCTCCAGCCGCTGGTCTATCAGCGCCTTCTTGCCGTCCAGCTCGGCGCTGGCTTCCTGGGACTGGCGGGCGAAGCGCTGCTCCGCCACCGCCAGCAGGTGGTCCGTGGCCTCGGCCAGCGATGCGCCCGCAGGCCCCGCCGGGCGGCGCAGGGCGAGCCAGAGGACGGCGGCGGCCAGCGCCGCGACCAGGGCCGCCAGGACCAGCGTCGGTGCGTCCATGCCGGGAGGCTAGCCGCTGCAGCGCGGCAGCGCCAGGGCCGAGTGACCGGGGCGCTAGGCCCCGGCCTCGTCGTCCTTCTTCACGAACATGTCCCGCACCCTGCTGATGACCAAGATTAGGCCGATGAGCGTGAAGAACTTGCGCAGCATGGGGCCTCTTTGTCGGTTGGGTGTGCGGCTACCAGGTGGAGCCCCGCAGGCCGGGGCTGGTGATGGCCCCCTCCGAGGCCGAGGCCACGGACTTGGCGTACTTGGCGAACACGCCGGTGGTGTAGCGCGGGGCAGGGGCCTTCCACGCGGCCCGGCGCTTGGCCAGTTCCGGCTCCGGCACGTCCAGGATCAGCTCGCGCTTCTCTACGTCCAGGATGATGGCATCGCCGTCCTTGACCAGGCCGATGTTGCCGCCCTTGGCGGCCTCCGGGGCGATGTGGCCCACCATGAACCCGTGCGTCGCGCCGGAGAAGCGCCCATCGGTGATGAGCACCACGTCGTCGCCCAGCCCCGCGCCGATGATGGCGGCGGTGACACCCAGCATCTCGCGCATGCCCGGCCCGCCCACCGGTCCCTCGTAGCGGATCACCACCACGTCGCCATGCTTTATCTTGCCCGCCTGCACGTCGGCGAAGGCCTCCTCCTCGCGCTCGAACACGCGGGCGGGGCCCTTGTGGTAGGTGCGGTTGTGGCCCGCCAGCTTCACTACGCACCCATCGGGCGCCAGGTTGCCGTGCAGGATGGCGATGCCACCGTGGGGGCTGATGGGCTTGTCCACCGACACCACGACCTTCTGCCCGGAGGTGGGCCTGGATGCCGTGGCGATGGAGCCGAAGGTACCGCCGTCCACGTTGCGTTGGGAGGGGTCGGCCAGCTCTGCCTCCACCAGCTGCTTGGAGACCAGTCCGTAGCCGCCCGCGTTGTACAGGTCCTCGGCCACGTACTCGCCGCCCGGCTTCATTGAGGCCACGATGGGCGTGCGGTTGGAGACGGTGTGGAAGTCGTCCACCGACAGGTCGATCCCTGCCTCGCGGGCGATGGCCAGCAGGTGGAGCACCGCGTTGGTGGAGCCGGCCGTGGCCGCCACACCCGCGATGGCGTTGTCGAACGAGGCGCGCGTGAGGATGTCGCGCGGCTTCAGGTCCTGCTTCACCAGCTCCATCACCAGCCTGCCCGCATCACGGGCAGCCGCTGCCTTGGCCTTGCCCAGAGCGGGCACCGCGTTGGCGCCAGCGGGGGAGAGGCCCAGGAACTCCAGCGCCATGGCCATTGTGTTAGCGGTGAACTGGCCGCCGCACGCTCCCGCGCCGGGGCAGGCCGCGTCCTCGATGGCCTTCAGGCGCGCGTCGTCAATCTTGCCCGCGCCGTGCGCACCCACCGCCTCGAACACGTCCAGGATGGTGATGTCCTTGCCGTCGAAGCGGCCGGGGGCGATGGAGCCGTTGTAGAAGGCCAGGCCCGGCAGGTTGAGTCGCGCGAGGGCCATGGCCCCGGCGGGGATGGTCTTGTCGCACCCCACCACCACCACGATGCCGTCGAAGGAGTGCCCGCGTGAGACCACCTCGATGGAGTCGGCGATGACCTCACGGCTCACCAGCGACCCGCGCATCCCCTCGGTGCCCATGGTCACCCCGTCTGAGACGGAGATGGTGTTGAACTCCATGGGCGTGCCGCCCGCCTCGCGGATGCCGGCCTTGATGTGCTCGGCCAGCTCGCGCTGGTTGTAGTTGCACGGCATCGTCTCGATCCACGTGGTCGCCACGCCGATGATGGGCTTGGCCAGGTCCTCGTCCGTGAAGCCGATGGCCTTGAGCATCGCACGCGCCGGTGCGCGGGATGGGCCATCGGTCATCTCGGCTGAATGGCGCTTGAGCGGGTTCGAGGCCATGCGGGACTCCTTCAGGGTAGGTTGCCTAGTTTGCTCGCGCATTATAGCGCCGGGCTGGATCGCTCCCTATCATGGGCTTTGGCCCCCGCGCGGGGCACGTCAACCGCGAGGTGCAACATGGACTTCCACTACACCTACACCGTCAAGGCCACCCCGGAGCGATTGTGGGTGTTGGTCTCGGACATCCCCACCGTGGGCGGGTGCATCCCCGGCGCGGAGAGCGTCACGGAGCAACCAGACGGCTCCTACGCCGGCACCGTGAAGGTGCGTGTGGGCCCCGTCTCGCTGGGACTGGGCGGGCGGCTTACCGTGGAGGAGCGCGACGAGGCCGCGCGGCGGCTGGTGCTGGCGGGCGAGGGCGCCGACAAGCGCGTGCCGGGCAACGTGCGTGTGCGCATCAGCATGCAGGTGAACCCCGCGGTCGAGGGTGCGGAGCTGGTGGTGGACTCGGAGGCCCACATCATGGGCAAGTTGGGCGAGTTCGGCCAGGGCATCATCAAGCGCAAGGCAGATGGGCTTATGAAGGACTTCGGCCAGAACCTGGCCAAGCAGGTCTAGGGTCCCACCCGCCATGATCTACGTCTTCACCGGTGGCGACGACTTCTCCATCGCACAGGCGGTGGAGGGCCTGCTCGAGACCGTGGGGCCAGAGGAACTGCGCGAGTCCAACGTGGCTCGCATGGACGGCGCGGGCCTGACGGTTGAGGCCTTCGGCGCGACGGCCATGGTGGCTCCCTTCCTTTCCGACCGGCGGCTGGTCATCGTGCGTGGCCTGCTGGCGGCCGCGGAGGGCACCGGCAAGCGTGGGCGGCGCGGCGCCAAGTCGGTTGCCGAGGAGCGCGAGAACCCGGCGCTCAAGATAGCCCCGCTGCTGGCCCAGCTGCCGCCCACCACCGATGTTGTGCTTTGGGACGAGGGCGCCGACACGGGCAACCCCCTGCTGGCCGCCGTAAAGGCGCTGGGGCCCGAGGCGGCCACGGTGCGCTCCTTCATCACTCCCCGTGGCGAGCAGCTAACCGCCTGGATAACCCAGCGTGCCGGGGCCAAGGGCGCGCGCATCGAGCCCCGCGCCGCCACGCACCTGGCCGAGGTGGGCGGCGCGAGCCTGTGGGGGCTCGATTCGGCGCTGGATAAGCTGGCCATCTACGCTGGGGATGAGCCCATCGGGGTCAACGATGTGGACGAGTTGGTGCCCGGAGAGCGCGAGACCAGCGTCTTCGAGCTGGTGGATGCGCTCATGGGCCGCCAGGCGGACAGGGCGCTGGACGCCCTGGACCGGCTGCTGCGCGCGGGTGCCTCGGCCGCCCAACTGCTGGCCACGGTGAACACCCAGGTGCGCCGGTTGGCGCTAGCCCAGGAGCTCGCCGCCCAGGGAGTTCCGCAGTCCGGCTGGGGCCAGCACATGGGCACCTCGTCGGACTTCGCTCTGCGCAAGGTGGGCGAGCAGGCCCGGCGCTTCTCCCCCGAGGCCGTGCGCGCCCTCTACGGCATGCTGCTGGAGGCGGACCTGGCGCTCAAGTCGGGCAGTACCGACGAGCTGACCCTGGCTGAGCTGGCCGCCCGCACCAGCCTCCTGCCCGCGCCTGCGAGGCGTTAGCCGACTATCTAACCCCAGGGGTGTGCAGAGGGGTGTTGAACTCCCCTTGCCGAGGGCAGGCGCGCAGCGCCGAAGGGGGTTTCCCCTGCCGTCGAACCGGGGACCCCCCTGCTATACTTGCCGCAGGTTTGAGGAGTGAGAGGAGCGCGACATGCCCTTCGGAATCGGTTGGCCGGAGCTCATCATCCTGCTGGTCATCGTTCTGGTTGTGTTCGGCGCCTCCCGCGTGCCGGAGATCGGGCGCTCCCTGGGCAAGGGCATCAAGGAGTTCCGCTCCTCGGTCACCGAGCAGCCCGCCGATAAGAAGAAGACCGACTCCAAGGACGAGGCGCCCAAGGCCTAGCCTCCCCGTTTCCTAAGTCAACACAGAGGGCCGCCCATCGGGCGGCCCTCTCCCATTGTCCGCGTGTGGGGCTCGTGTGCAGGGCGGCCTACCGGCGCCTCAGCACCTTGCGCCATGCCCTGCGCAGCCTGCCTGGCGCCTTGGGCTCCTTGACCTTCCTGGGCCGCCGGAGCCACTGGCCGTAGCGCGCCAGGACGATGCCCACCTCGTACAGGATGATAATGGGCACGGCCACCATGGTCTGGTTCACCGGGTCGAAGGTGGGGGTGATGACGGCCGCCGCCACGAAGGCGAGGACGATGAACACCCGCCGGAAACGCCCCAGCCAGCGGGGGGTCACCACGCCCAGACGGCCCAGCCCGAAGAGCACCAGCGGTATCTGGAATACCACCCCCATCCAGAACATGAGGGAGATGAGCACGTTGATGTACGAGGAGATGCGTATCTCCGCGTCCACGTTCTCCGCGCCGAAGGTAAACAGGAAGCGGAACGCCGGGGGGAAGAGCACGTAGTAGCCGAAGGCCACTCCGCCCGCGAAGGCGATGAGCACGCCCGGCAGGAACAGAAACAGGTAGATGCGCTCGCCCCGGGTGAGGCCGGGCGAGACGAACATGATGAGCTGGTAAAGCACCACGGGCAGGACCCCCACAACGCCGGCCATGAGGGTGATCTTGAAGGTGACGGCCACCGTCTCCATCACCTCGGTGGCGATGGGCCGCTTGTCCAGCTGCCCGAACCCCGGCGCCAGCAGGAAGTCCATGATGGCGCCGCGGTAGACGAAGGCTGCCGCCGTGGCCACGACCATGAAGACGAAGGTGATGAGCAAGCGCTTGCGCAGCTCCTCCAGGTGGTCGCGCAGCGTCATGGGCCGGTCAGCGGGCATCGGGGGTCTCCGGCTCCTCGCCCGTCCCACGCGCCACCGTGCCCTCTGGCGCATCCGTCCCGGCCTCTGGCACGGGCTCTCGCGCTGGTGATGCAGCAGCGTCAGCGAAGGTGTCCCCAGGCTCCTCCCCGGACCGCTCTTCGTCCTCAGCGCCCAGCGGCTCGTCCAGCTTCACCGTGGCGGCGTCCGCCGCCGCGCGCAGGGTGCGCTGCGCCTCGCCCCAGAAGTGGCCCAGGTTGCGCGCCACGTCCACCATGCGTGCCGGGCCGAGCACCAGCACGGCGATGATGAGGATGAAGGCCAGCTCCATGTTGCCGATGCCGAAGAAGTTCACGCCCCGCCTCCGGCGTGTGGGCGCCGACGCTTGGGGACACCCGCGCGCTTGGCGCACTCCGGGCACGCCTCCAGCTCCGGCCACGGCAGGGCGGGCGCGGGGTGAGGACGCAGGCCGAAGCGCTCCAGCGCGCGCAGCAGCGCGCACACGGGCAGGCCCACCACGTTCAGGTGGCACCCGCGCACCTCGGCCACGGGGTGGAAGCCCTGGTGCTGTATGGCGTAGCCCCCCGCCTTGTCGAAGGGGTCGCCCGTGGCGATATAGGCGTCCATCTCCTCAGCCGTATATGCACGCATCCGCACCCTTGTTGATCGGTGCACCACTAAGGGCTCGGCGCGTCCCGCCGCGTCCACCAGCGCCACGGCGGTGATGACCTTGTGCTCGCGCCCCGCCAGCGCCTTCAGCATGGCGCTTGCCTCGGTGGGGTCGGCAGGCTTGCCCAGTACGTTCCCGTCCAGCGCCACCACTGTGTCCGAGCCGATGACCGTCCCCGTGGCGAAGCCAGCCGCCGCCGCGTTGGCCTTGGCCAACGCGCGGGCCTCAGCCAGCGCCACCGGGTCCGCGCCCTCGTGCTCATGGGTGGGCTCCGGCACGTCCGTGGGTGCAGCGAGGGCATCCAGGCCAAGGCGGGCCATGATGTCCACTCGCCGGGGGGACGAGGATGCGAGGATGAGCCCCGCGCGTGCCGCCAGCGCGCCGCGCTTGGACTCGTCCAGCGCGAGGGCGACGACCGCCTCCACGTGGTGGGTCTGGGGGAACATGTCCACGGGCGCCACCCACTCGATGCGGTAGGGGCCCGCCGTCAGCACCGCCAGGTCACGCGCCAGCGAGTCCGGGTCGCACGAGACGTACGCAATGCGTGGCGCGGGGTGCGCCAGCAGCGCGTCAAGGGTGCCGGGCATGCATCCCGTGCGTGGGGGGTCCAGTACCACCCCGTCCAGGCCCCCCTCGGCGTTCGCCGCCATCTCGGCCAGCACGTCCTCGGTGCGTGCCTGGCGCAATTCGACATTGGGCAGGCCCGCCACGTTCACGCGTGCGTCCGCCAGCGCCGAGGCTGACTCCTCCACCGCCAGCACCCGCTTGGCGCGCCCGGCCAGCAGCACCGCGAAGGTGGCAACGCCCGCGTAGGCGTCGGCCACGGTGCCCTCGGCTGCCGGGCCCAGCGCCTCGGTGACCAGGGCGGCCATCCGCTCAGCCTGGGCGGTGTTCACCTGGAAGAAGGAGGGGGACGAAACCTGGAACCGGTGCCCGCCCATCTCTTCGGTGTAGTGCTTCTGCCCGGTGGGCAGAGTGAGCGCCGGGTCGTGCAGTGCGGGCTGCACCAGCATATCGCCCGTGCCCACGCCCACCCGCACGGAGAGTTGAGTGGTCTCGGCGGCGTGGCCCTGGAGGGCGGCGAGCGTCTGGTTTATGGACTCTGCCATTAGCGGGCAACGGTCCACCTCCACGTGGAGGCGGGTCTCGCGGTTCACGAAGCCCAGCCGCCCGCCCTCGCGGCTCACGGTGAAGCGGGCGTGGTTGCGGTAGCCCAACGGCTCGGAGCCCAGCGTCTCCCGCACCGGGGCCTCCGTGATGCCCCCCACGCGCTCCAGCGCCTCCACCACTCGCTCACGCTTGAGGGCCAGCTGGTGGGGGTAGGACACGTGCTGCCACTGGCAGCCGGTGCACGCGCCGAAGTGGGGGCAGGCGGGCTCCACGCGGTTCGGCGAGGCGTCCAGCACCTGCACTACGCGGGCGGCGATGTGGTCGCGCCGCTCGCGCACCACCTCCGCCAACACCTTTTCACCGGGGAGCGCGCCCTGGACGAACACCGGCTTGCCGTCCTGCTCGGCGAGCGCCTCGCCCAGACGGCCCAGAGCCGTGGGAGTCAGCGTGTGTAAGCGGCGCTCCTGCACCGGGGCATCAGCCATAGCCGTCCGATGATAGCAGCCGGACTTTGCTCCGCGTGCTTTGGCACGCTCCATGGAAGGGGGGCTCCCCTGGGCGCTGCGCGCCGAACCCCCGACGGCCCCCGAAGGGGTCTAGGATGAAACGTTTCCTCACGGGGGCCCTTCGGCCCCCGCTTCCCCGGCTCCCACTGCACCCCTCTAGCCCAGACACTGGCTGCTTAGGGCGTTCTTGGGGCTGCGCCCCACTCCCATCCCCGAAGTATGCGAGCAGGCCACGCGCCTGCTGCCATGAGCGAGCGCCCAGCGAGCTGAGACGGGGTAGCCCCCGGAGGGGGCGCAGGAGAGTCCCTGGTAACGAGGCTGCTGCAGGCAGCCGGGGCTAGGAGAAGCGCACGCCCACGGAGCCCAGGTTGGTGTAGACGGCGCGCACCTCGTCTCCCGCCTTCACCCTGGCGGCCTTGCACACGGAGCCGG
>JAYNIL010000014.1:8796-35899 GCA_038109085.1 Chloroflexota bacterium | reverse complement strand
TTGAACGCCTGGTCCAGCCAGGAGCGCCGGCGGTGCGCGCGGTGGTCGGAGGGGTCGAACTCCACCTTGGCCTTTTCGGTGAACTGGTCGGTGAGGATCTCCGAGGCGTGGGGCACGCGGGCAAGCAGGCCGGTGCCATGCTCATGCGCCTTCTCGAAGAAGTAGCGCGCGGGCTGCTGCTCAATGATGGAGTAGATGATCTGCACGCTGGGCACCTTGCGCTCGGCGATAGAGGCATCCCCCTCGGCGCGCCAGCCGATGTCCGGGCCCAGCGCCGTCCCGTAGTGGCGCACCTTGCCCTCACGCTTCAGATCCTCCAGTAGGCCGAAGAGCGCCTCGTCGCGGATGTTCTGCTGGCGCGGGTTGTGCAATTGCCACAAGTCAATGTGGTCGGTGCCCAGGCGTCGCAGGGAGTCCTCGCACGCCTTGCGCACGAACTCAACGTCCCAGCGCTGGGGGCGCTCCTTCTGGAAGCCGGTGCGCTCGGCGTGGATGTCGTAGCCGAACTTGGTGCCGATGAGCACCTCATTGCGCTCGGAGCCGAAGGCCTCCTTGAGGATCTCCTCCCCGTAGCCCTCGGCGTAGGTGTCGGCGGTGTCGAACAGGTTGACGCCAACATCCTTGGCCTGGCGCAGCAGGCGGATGGCGTCGGCCTTCTCCACCTTGCCCCACCAGCCGGTGGTGACGCTCCAGACGCCGAAGGCGACCTCGGAGACTTGCAGCCCCGTGGGGCCGAGGGTGCGGTACTTCATCCGGGTCCTCCGTCGGTTGGTGGGCTAGTGGGGGGCCTGCGCCCCGGCGCACGCCGCACGGATGGCGGCGGCCTCGGCGGCGAAGGCATCGTCGGTCATGGACGCACCTCCTGCCGTTCCCGTCTTCCCCACCGCCATTATAGGGAGGCGTATAAGGGTAATGATGAGGGGAAGCCCTCATCTTGCACGGGAGTTATCGGGCCAGAGGCCGGCGGGGACACCCACAGAGCGCTTCCGTTACAATAGGCGCACCCAGCCTCGCAGCCGCGCCCCGGGCAACCCCCGCCGGGCGCGCCGTTCTTAAGGAGCAGTGCCTTGGCCATCGCCTCCAACCTCGGCTTCCCGCGCATCGGCGCCAACCGTGAGCTCAAGTGGGCCGTTGAGTCCTACTGGGCCGGCAAGTCCAGCGCCGCAGATCTGCAGGCGACGGCCGCCGCCATCCGCAAGGCCAACTGGCTGTTTCAGAGCAAGGCGGGTATCTCTCACATCCCCTCCGGTGACTTCTCCTTCTACGACCAGGTGCTGGACACCACCGCCATGGTGGGCGCCGTGCCGGAGCGCTACGGCCACGACGGTGAGGAGGTGGGCCTGGACCTGTACTTCGCCATGGCACGCGGCACCACCGGCCCCGACGGGGTGGGCGCCATGGAGATGACCAAATGGTTCGACACTAACTACCACTACATCGTCCCTGAGTTCACGGCGGGCCAGTCCTTCTCCCTCTCCTCCACCAAGCCGGTGGACCAGTTCCTGGAGGCCCAGGCGCTGGGCATCCACACCCGCCCGGTGCTGGTGGGCCCGGTGACCTACCTGCTGTTGGGCAAGATGCAGGAGGAAGGCACCGACCCGCTCTCCCTGCTGGAATCGCTCCTGCCCGTCTACGAGGACGTGCTCAAGCGTCTGGCCGAGGCAGGCGCCGAGTGGGTGCAGATGGACGAGCCCGCGCTGGGCCTCACCCTCACCGACACCCAGCGCGCGGCTTTCGGACGGGCATACGCGCGCCTGGCGCCCTGCGCCCCCACCCTCAAGCTGCTGGTGGCGGTGTACTTCTCCGACCTGCGCGAGAATATGCGCACGGCCCTGGCGCTGCCGGTGGCGGGGCTGCACGTGGACCTGGTGCGCGGGCCCGACCAGCTGGGCGAGCTGATCCAGAAGCTGGGGCCGGAAAAGTTCCTCTCCCTGGGTGTGGTGGACGGGCGCAACGTGTGGCGCACCAACCTGGCCAACGCCATCGCCCCCGTTGACAAGGCGGCAAAGGCCCTGGGCACCGACCGGATCCTGGTCGCCCCCTCCTGCTCCCTGCTCCACAGCCCCGTGGACCTGGCGCTGGAGTCGGAGCTGGACGATCAGATGCGTTCCTGGATGGCCTTTGCCACCCAGAAGGTGGTCGAGGTGGCCACCATCGCCCGCGCCGTAAACGGCGAGAAGAAGGCCTTTGCCAAGGAACTGACGTCCAACGCCAAGGCTATGGCCGACCGCGCCACCTCCAAGCGCATCCACTCCAAGGAGGTGAAGGCGCGCATCACTGCCGTCACCCCCCAGATGTACGACCGCAAGAGCCCCTTCGACCGCCGCAAACAGGCCCAGCACGACGCGCTGCGTCTGCCGGACTTCCCCACAACCACCATCGGCTCCTTCCCGCAGACCCCGCAGATCCGCAAGGCGCGGGCAGACCACCGCAAGGGTGCCATCGACGATGCCCGGTACCAGGGCTTCCTGCGCGAGGAGATCGCCGAGGCGGTGCGCTTCCAGGAGCAGGTGGGCCTGGACGTGCTGGTGCACGGCGAAGCCGAGCGCAACGACATGGTGGAGTACTTCGGCGAGCAGATGGCCGGGTACACCCACTCGCGCAACGGCTGGGTGCAGAGCTACGGCTCGCGCTGCGTGAAGCCGCCCATCATCTTCGGGGACGTCTCCCGCCCCGCCCCCATGACGGTGGAGTGGAGCACCTACGCCCAGTCGCTGACCGCCAAGCCCATGAAGGGCATGCTCACGGGCCCCGTCACCATGCTCCAGTGGAGCTTCGTGCGGGACGACCAGCCGCGCTCGGAGACGTGCAAGCAGCTGGCGCTTGCCATACGCGATGAGGTGGTGGACCTAGAGAAGGCGGGCATCCGCATTATTCAGATCGACGAGCCCGCCCTGCGCGAGGGACTGCCCCTGCGCCGGGAGGACTGGGCCGCGTACCTCGAGTGGGCGGTGGATTGCTTCCGCCTCTCCGCGGCGGGCGTCGAGGACCGCACCCAGATCCACACCCACATGTGCTATGCCGAGTTCAACGACATCATCCAGGCCATCGCAGACCTGGACGCCGACGTCATCTCCATCGAGTCCTCCCGTTCCAACATGGAGCTGCTCCAGGCCTTCGGTGACTTCCGGTACCCCAACGAGATCGGCCCCGGCGTGTACGACATCCACTCCCCGCGCGTAGCCGACGAGCCGGAGATGGAGCGCCTGCTGGACAAGGCGCTGGAGGTCATCCCCGGCCCGCAGCTGTGGGTGAACCCGGACTGCGGCCTCAAGACCCGCAAGTGGGAGGAGGTGAAGCCCTCCCTGGAGCATCTGGTGGCCGCGGCCAAGGCGCTGCGAGCCAAGGCCTAAGGCCCCGGAGGAGCGCGCATGGACTACGTCCCCTACAAGCAGGCCGTGGCCACCTTCCTGGACGTGCTGAACCAGGTGCGCCCGGAGCAGTGGGACCGCCCAGCCCTGGGCGAGTGGAACGTTCGCGAGCTGGCCGGGCACACGGCCCGGGCCCTAGCCACGGTGATCGAGTTCGCGGACACCAACGCCGAGCGGGTGGACGTGGACTCCCCCGCCGCCTACTACCGCACCGCGCTGGGGGCTCCCGGAGTCAACAAACGCGTCGCTGAGCGCGGCCACGACGCGGGCAGGGCGCTGGGCCCCGACCCGCTGGGGGTGATTCGCCCCGCCGCCGAGCGCGCTCTGGCCACACTGGAAGGGGTTTCGGATGATGCGCGCTGGACGGTGAACGTGGGCGGCATGTGGGCCGCCGACTACCTGCCCACCCGCGTGATGGAACTAACCATCCACACCCTGGACCTGGCCCAGGCCATCGGCTACGACGCCCAGACGGGGCGCGAGGCGATGGAGGTGGTGCTCCACCTGCTGGCGGACTTGGCCGTGGACTCGCCCCACGCTGGGGCGCTGGCGCTAGTGGCCACCGGTCGCCCCGCGCCCGGCCCCTTCACCGTCCTGGGCTAGGGCCACGCCAGAAGAGGGAGCGATGCCCTTCCCGGACGACGAACGAAGCCCCCGCATCTGCGGGGGCTTCGTGTTATGCGTTGCGCTTAGGGCTAAACGGACGCCGGCGA
This sequence comes from Chloroflexota bacterium, assembly GCA_038109085.1. GTDB lineage: Bacteria > Chloroflexota > Dehalococcoidia > Lucifugimonadales > Australimonadaceae > Australimonas. The sequence goes on along the minus strand of JAYNIL010000014.1, from coordinate 31,815 downwards.
CTTGGACTGGCGCTTGAGGTAGAACTCCTCGATGCGCCGGTGCAGCTCCGCCACCTGGGGCACCGCCGGGCCGTACCGGTCGGACTCCCAGTCCGCTCCACCCCGGTGGTACTGGAGGCGGTTGTTGCGCGAGAGGCCCTGGTCCTTCTTCCACCAGTCCTCCTCGTGCCACTGGGCCGCCGGCTCCTTGCCGCCGCCGAAGATGATCTTCGGCATGGTGGCCGGGTCGCGGAAGACGTTCATGGGCTCGCCACCCTCCTCCACGATGCGGATCTGCTGCTCCAGCTGGCGGCGCTGGAAGATGATGGGGATGTCGGTGCGGCCCAACTTCTCCTTGGAGCGGTCGGTGAGCCCACCCTGGGACCACCAGCCCACGAAGTCCTGGTTCAGCACGCAGTCCAGGATGGCCTTGCCCTGCCCGTTGAAGATGGGCAGTTCGTAATAGGGGATGATGTCCTGGCGTGGGGCCTCCACGCCCGGAGGTGCCGCATAGCACCCGTAGGAGATGTGGTAGGTGTGCTCGTCATCGATGGGCACGCGGATCTGGAACTCGCTCCAGGGCGCGCCCGCTGCCGTCTGCTCGGTGTAGATGGGGAAGACCACCGTTGAGTGACGGCTCTTGCCGTCACGGTCGGCGCCCAGCTCCTTGGAGAAGACGACGCCCTTCTCCATGCCGTACTCGGTGGAGTGGACGTACAGATCCTTGATGCCCCGCTCGCCGCTGATGAACCGGTCACCGAAGGCGTTGAGCCGGGCGGTGTCACCCATCTTCTGCAGGACGTACTTGTACAGGTAGCCGTGCAGGTAGACGGCGTGGGTGGGGTCGCCGGTGTTCTCCTGGCATTGGAGCCAGTTGGCGTTGAGCACCGCGATGCCGATCTGGCGCACGGCGTTGGGCCACACGAACAGGTCCCACGGCGGCAGCAGCGGCGCGGGCTCCGGGCCCATGTAGGCGAAGAGCAGCCCGCCCATCTCCTGGACGTGGTAGCCCTTGATCTTGATCTTTTCCCTGAAGGTGGAGTCCGGCGCCTCCAGCGGGGTGTCGATGCACTGGCCGGAGGGGCCCATCATCCACCCGTGGTACGGGCAGCGCAGGCCGTCCTCATCGGGGATGCCGTACTCCAGGCCCGCGTTGCGGTGGGGGCAGCGGTCGCCGATGAGCCCCAACTCGCCGCTCAGGGTGCGGAAGCAGACCAGGTCCTCGCCCAGCAGGCGCACCTTCTGCACCGGGTCCTCCAGCAGCTTGGCGGCCGGGAGGAAGGGCATCCAGTACCGGCGCATCAACTCGCCCGCAGGGGTGCCGGGTCCAACACGGGTCAGGCGCTCGTTCGCTTGCGTGCTCAGCATGCGCAGCCTCCTTCTTGAACCGGCCCCGCTGGCCGGAGGGGCACAGTCTACTCCCGCGCGCAAGCGCCTGCACCGTTCTCTTACTCCGCTATGCAGGCCAGGGGCGCGTTTGCCCTCCCTGACCGAGGACGTTAGGGTGAGCCGCATGAGCGAGCGGGCCCAGCAGGTAGGACCACCACGCCAGGGCGCTCACGCTCGCCCCCTACCTGGGGTCGCCCCCCCAGGGACCGGTGCGGGTGGTGGCAATGATGGCGTCCTGGCGCGCCTTGGCCAGCGAGACCGGGATGCCCAGGGATGCTGGGCGCTGGAAGGCCGGGATGACGTGCTTACCGAACAGCTCGATGGACTTGTCCACCAGCGGAGTGGGCATGGCGCCCAGGTGGTGGGACACCACGTAGACGTCGAAGCCGATGCGCTTGCGCGACTCCTCGATCTTGCGGGCCACCGTCTCCGGGGAGCCGACCACAGCCAGGCCGTTGTCCAGCCAGTAGTCGAAGCTCTGGCGCGAGTTGGCGAAGATCTTCGCGTTGGCGCGGGTGTAACGGGTGTTGTCGATGCCCTTGCCGCGGGCGTCTGAGCCGAAGCCGATGCGGGTGTTGGTCACCATGTCGCGGCCCAGCGCGTAGTAGTCCTTCATGTAAGGCTCGGCCTCCTCCCGCGCCTTAGCGTCGGTCTCGGCCACGTGCACCGGGCGCACGATCATCTGCCGGGGCATGGGGCCGGGGTGCCCGCACTCCTCCCAGATGCGCCGGTAGTGGGCGAACTTGTCCACCATCTCATCGTCCGTGGAGATGTTGGAGGCCACGTCGTTGTTGCGCTCGGCGGCCCACTCGAAGGCGCGCAGGGAGTGCGCGGCCACCCAGATGGGCGGGTGCGGGTCCTGGTAGGGCGTGGGGATGGGGAGCATCTCGTCATAGTGCCAGTACCGGCCCCTGTAGGTGACGGTGGGCTGGGTCCACGCCTGCTCGATGATGTTCAGCGACTCCTCGCCCATCTCGCGGCGCTGGTAGTAGTCGATGCCCCAGCGGATGAACTCGTGCTCGTGGGTGCCGATGCCGGAGCCGAACTCCACCCGCCCGTGGGAGAGGTGGTCCATCATGGCCAGCTCCTCGGCCAGGCGCATGGGGTTGTGGAATGGCAGCTGCCAGATCATAGCGCCGAACCGAATGCGCTCCGTGTTGGCCGCCACCGCCGTCAGGTACACGCCCGGCGCGCTGATGGAGCCGATGTAGGAGGCCTGGTGCTCAATGATCCAGTAGTAGTCGTAGCCCAGCTGGTCCATGAGCTTGGCCTGGCGGATGTGGTCATCGTACACGTCCGACGCGCGGCCCTTCTGCTGGATCTCCCAGGTGCGGACCTGGTCCCACACGCCGAACGACAGCTCGCTCACGGAGCACCTCAAACCGCAGTTGCGGCTGGGGTATTCTCGCCGGTGAGTCAGCCTGACGCAACGCGAACGGGGCGGGTGGGCGCTGGCGGTTGCCCGTGGGGGCGCGCCCCCGCTAGCATGAGCCTCCCATGAGCGACGCACCCACCGGCCCCATGCGCGAGACGGTCCTGCACGGAACCCACGTCCGTCTCGGCGGGCGCATGGTGCCCTTCGCCGGGTACGACATGCCCGTGCAGTACGAGGGCATCTTGGCCGAATCGCGCGCTGTACGCACGGGCGCGGGCATCTTCGACGTCTCCCACATGGGCCGCTTCTTCGTGGAGGGGCCCGATGCGCGCGCGCTGCTGGACTGGCTCCACACGGCGGACATCGGCGAGAGGATGCCGATCGGGCGCGCTCGCTACGGCCTGTTCTGCAACGAGGCGGGCGGGATCATCGACGACGGCATCGTCTACCGGCTGGGCCCGGAGCGATTCCTGCTCATCGCTAACGCGGCCAACGCCGCCGAAGTGCTGGCGTGGGCCCGGCGCTGGCAGGCGGAGCGCTTCGGCGGCTGTACGTTGACGGACCGCACGGGGCAGGTCGCCATGATCGCCCTCCAGGGCCCACGCGCCGTTGGCATCGCCGCCGAGGTCACGGGTTTCGACCCGGCCGCCGTGCGCCCCTTCCACATCACTGAGGGCACGTTGCTGGGCGCACCAGGGCTGACGGCCCGCACTGGCTACACGGGCGAGGACGGTGTGGAACTGATGCCCGCCAGCGAGCACGCACCGGCGCTGTGGGCGCGGCTAATGGAGGCGGGGGCGGTGCCCTGCGGACTCGGTGCGCGCGATGCGCTGAGGCTGGAGGCAGGCCTGCTCCTGCACGGGCACGATATGGACGCTACGGTCAACCCCATCGAGGCGGGGCTGGCCCAGTTCGTGGCGCTCAGCGCCGGTGACTTCTGCGGCAAGCCCGCCGTCGCCCGGGCTGCGGCGGATGGGACGGCCCGCACCCTGGCGGGGCTTCGCACCCGCGAGCGCGGCGCGGTGCCCCGGCCCGGCGCACCCGTGCTGGCGGGTGACGCGCCGGTGGGGCAGGTGTGCTCCGGCGGCTTCGGCCCCACGGTGGAGGCGAACATCGCCCTGGCCTACCTGCCCACCCCCATCGCCGTCCCCGGTATGGCCGTGCAGATCGACGTGCGCGGGCGCCTGCAGGACGGCGAGGTCGTCCCTCTCCCGTTCTACGCCCGCCCCCGTTAACATGGGTGGGCCACACCCTGGCTCCCCCAAACCCCTATCCCTCACCCCCGCGAGGTATTCATGGATCTCCCCGCCGACCGCAGGTACTCCAAGGAGCATGAGTGGGCGCTCCATCAGCCCGATGGCACGGTGCTGGTGGGCATCACCGAATTCGCGCAGCACGAGCTGGGCGACGTGGTGTACGTGGAGCTGCCCAAGGCTGGCGCCCAGGTGGCCCAGTTCAAGCAGATGGGCGAGGTGGAGTCGGTGAAGGCCGTCTCCGAGCTGTACTCGCCGCTGTCCGGTGAGGTAGTCGAGGTGAACACCACCCTCAAGGACAGCCCTGAGCTAGTCAACGAGAGCCCCTACGCGAAGGGCTGGCTGGTGCGCGTGAAGCCGGCGAACCCCGCCGAGCTGGACGCGCTGATGGACGCCGCCGCCTACGCGTCGCTGACCGCCTAACCCCCGCCCTCTGGAGGCCTCATGGCAGACACCGGGCTGCGCTCGCCCTTCATCCCCAACACGACCGAGGACCGGGCGGCCATGCTGGCCGCCGTGGGCGCGAAGAGCGTTGAGGAGCTGTTCGCCGACATCCCCGCCGAGCACCGTCACCCGCACCTGGCGCTGCCCGAGGCGCTGGACGAGATGGCCCTGCGGCGCGAGATGGAGGCGCTCGCCGCGCGCAACCTGGCCCCCGGCGCCTCGGCCTCCTTCCTGGGCGCGGGCGTCTACCACCACTTCTGCCCCGCCGCCGTGGCTCCGCTGGTGACGCGCGGTGAGTTCCTCACCTCCTACACGCCCTACCAGCCGGAGGTCTCCCAGGGGACGCTCCAGGGCTCCTACGAGTTCCAGACCCTCACCGCACAGCTGTTCGGCATGGAGGTCTCCAACGCCGGCATGTACGACGGCGCCTCGGCGCTGGCGGAGGCCGCGCTGATGGCCTGCCGCATCACGGGCCACGCCCGCGTGGCGGTGACGGGCACGGTGAACCCGCGCTACGTGGAGACAGTGCGCGCCTACTCGGCCCCCCAGGGCATCGAGGTGTACACGGTGGACGCGTCAGCCCCGGCGCTGGAGCCGGAGACCGCGGCGCTGCTGGCCCAGTACCCCAACTACCTGGGCGTCATCGAGGACGCGCAGACGCAGTCCGACGCCGCCCACGCTGCGGGGGCGCTCTTTTGCCTCAGCGCAGACCCGGTGGCGCAGGCGCTGTTCAAGCCCGCCGGGGACTTTGGCGCCGACATCGCCACGGGCGAGGGGCAGGCCCTCGGCGTGCCCCCGTCGTACGGTGGGCCGTACGTGGGCATCTTCACCTGCAAGCGCGAGCACATCCGCCAGTTGCCCGGACGCATCGTGGGCCGCACCACGGACGCGCAGGGGCGCACGGGCTACGTGCTTACCCTCCAGCCGCGCGAGCAGCACATCCGGCGTCAGCACGCCACCTCCAACATCTGCACCTCCACCGCGCTGGTGGGGCTGTGGGCCACCATCTACATGGCGCTCATGGGCAAGCAGGGACTGCGCCGGGTGGCCGAGCTTTGCTACCAGAAGGCACATTACGCCGCGGCGCGCATCGGCGAGCTGCCGGGCTACTTCCTGCCGGTGGAGGGCACCTTCTTCCAGGAGTTCGTCGTCTCTTGTCCCGCCGCCCCGGAGCGGGTGAACCGGACGCTGGAGGCCTCGGGCATCGTGGGAGGCATGGACGTTTCTGACCGGGTGCCCCACGGCATGCTGGTGTGCGTGAACGAGACGCACACCAAGGCGGACATTGACCTGCTGGTGGACGCGCTGAAGGGGGTATTCTAGCCATGGCTGAGTTCCCACCCCTGAGCGCCGAGGCGCTGAACGAGCGCCGCCTGCTGATGGAGCGCAGCCGCCCTGGCCGCACGGGTGCCTCGCTGCCCGCGTGCGATGTGCCTCAGAGCCCATTGCCGGACGCGGGCCTACTGCGCGATGACCTGGACCTGCCAGAGGTGAGCGAGGGCGAGGTGGTGCGCTACTTCACCAACCTCTCCCAGCTTAACTTCTCCGTGGACACCAACTTCTACCCCCTCGGCTCGTGCACCATGAAGTACAACCCCAAGGTGAACGAGGCCATGGCCGCCCTGCCCGGCTTCGCGGGGTTGCACCCGCACCAGCCCGCGCGCCAGGCCCAGGGCGCGCTGGAAGTGCTGCACCGGCTCCAGTCGCTGCTGGCCGAGGTGACCGGTATGGCCGCCACCTCCCTGGTGCCGCTGGCCGGTGCGCAGGGGGAGCTGGCCGGCGTGCTGACCATACGGGCGGCGCTGGAGGCGCGCGGGCAGGGGCACCGGCGCAAGATGCTTATCCCCGACACGGCGCACGGCACCAACCCCGCCACCGCCGCCATGTGTGGATTCAGCGTCGTCTCCATCCCCTCCACCCCTGAGGGCAACATCGACCTGGACGCAGTGCGCGCCCAGGCCGACGGGGATCTGGCGGGGGTGATGTTCACCCAGCCCACCACCCTGGGGCTGTTCGACCGCAACGCGGTGGAGTTGTGCCGCATCGTCCACGAGGCGGGCGGGCTGGTGTACGGCGACGGGGCGAACATGAACGCCCTGCTGGGGCGCGCCAAGATGGGCCCGCTGGGGTTCGACGTGGTGCACCTGAACCTGCACAAGACCTTCTCCACCCCCCACGGGGGCGGCGGGCCGGGCGCGGGCCCCATCTGCGCGAGCGCCGAGCTTGCCCCCTTCATCCCCGGCCCCATCGCAGTGCGCGACGGGAACGGCGCCTATGAGCTTGCCATGCCGGAGCACTCCATCGGCCGCCTGGGCGGAGCGCAGGGCAACTTCGGCGTGCTGATCCGCGCCTTCACCTACATCAGCGAGCTGGGCCGCGAGGGGATGCTGGACATCTCCGGCAACGCCGTGCTCAACGCCAACTACCTGAAGGCCCGCCTGCGCGCGCTGTTCGACCTTCCGTACGAGCGCGGGGTAATGCACGAGGTGGTCTTCTCGGCCCGCAAGCGCAAGGGCGCCACGGCGCTGAACATCTCCAAGCGCCTGCTGGACAACGGCTTCCACGCGCCCACCATGTATTTCCCGCTGGTGGTGCCCGAAGCGCTGATGATCGAGCCCACGGAGACCGAGTCCAAGGAGACCCTCGACGCGTTCATCGAAGTGCTGGAGCGCATTGACGCCGAGGCGGCGGCGGACCCGGACTTCCTGGCCCACGCGCCCCACGAGACCCCCGCTTCGCGCATGAACGAGGCGCAGGCGGCCCGCCGCCCGGTGCTGCGTTGGAGCCGCGAAGAGGCATAGAACGGCTTTGCGTGGGGCCGATGCGCGGCTATGATGCCGTTGCGCCCACGCGCACTACATCACTTCAGGAGGCACGACATGGTAGACGTCGGCCAGCAGGCACCTGAGTTCACCCTCACCGCGGGGGATGGCTCCACCATCTCCCTGGCGGACTACCGGGACAAGAAGTGGGTGGTGCTCCACCTCTTCCCGGCCGCCTACACCGGAGGCTGAACGGTCCAGACATCCTCGTTCCACCGCATGAGCGGCAAGTTCGAGGAGCACGAGGCCCAGGTTCTGGGCCTGAGCGCGGACCCAAAGGCATCCCTCAAGACGTGGGCCTCGTCCCTGGGCAACGTCACCCACCCGCTGCTGTCGGACTTCTGGCCGCACGGGAAGACCATCCAGGCCTACGGCGAGTTCAACGAGAAGGGCGGGACGGCCAAGCGATCGCTGTTCATCATCGACCCGCAGGGCATCGTCCGGCACAAGGAGGAGCACCAGGGCACCCTGCCCGACCCGCAGGGCACCCTGGATCGGCTCATCGCGCTGCAGAAGGGCGGCTAGCGCCCGAACGCTGACCCATCCGGCAGAGGGGGCCGCCGTCACACGAGGCGGCCCCCTTCCGTTCCCCAGGAGCACCCCCATGCCCAGCCCGACCACCGCTGACTCAGAGTCCTCCCGAGGCGGACGCCCGCTGGCGGTGGGCGATGTGGTGGTGCTGTACGATAGGCGCCACCGGCGCTACCGCATCGTCCTGGAGGCCGGCAAGCGCTTCTTCACCCACCTGGGCGCCATCGACCACAACCGGCTGATCGGGTGCGACGACGGCCTGGCCATCGAGACGGACAAGGGCCACCTGATGCGCGCGCTACGCCCCACCTTCGCCGAGGCGGTGTACGACCTGCCGCGCCAGAGCCAGGTCATCTACCCCAAGGACCTGGCGGCCATACTGATGCTAGGCGACTTCTACCCCGGTGCGCGGTGCGTGGAGGTGGGCTTCGGGAGCGGGGCGGCCTCGGCCGCCATCCTGCGCGCCATCGGCCCGGCGGGCACGCTCACCACCTACGAGGTGCGCGACCAGGTGGTGGCCCCCTCCCAGGCCAATGTGGCCCAACTGGCCCCCGGCGCAACCAACCACACGGTGGTGGTGGGCGATGCCTACGAATCGGGCATCACCCAGCAGGGTGTGGATCGGGTGCTCACCGACGTGCCGGAGCCGTGGCGGCTGCTGGAGAGCGCCGCCATCGCCCTGCGCACCGGTGGGGTGCTCACGTGCTACCTGCCCACGGTGCTCCAGGTGCATGAGCTGGCCATGGCCCTCAAGGCGGACCCCCGCTGGGCGCTAGTGAACACGTTGGAGGTGCTGGAGCGTTCCTGGCACCTGGCGCCCACCTCGGCGCGACCGGAGCACCGGATGGTGGGGCACACCGGGTTCATCACCACAGCGCGACGGGTGGAGCCGCTGGGCATCGAGGCCGAGGCAGACCCGGATGCCGACGGCTCGGACGACGAAAGGATGAGCCAAGAGGGGACGTAGGGCACTCACGCCCCCGCCACCCGTACGTTACGGTAGGTGAACCCCTCGAACGGACGGAAGCTCCCATGACCCCCATCACCCACCGCATCCGCACCCGCTAGGCGCGCGCTCTCCAGGCGCTGGCCCTGGGCACAGCCCTGCTGCTCACCTCGGCCACCTGCGAGGGCGTCACGCTGGAGCAGGTGCAGGGAATCCTGCAGAACGTGGACTCCATCTCCGGGGTGGCCACCTTCCAACTCAAGGACGGTTCAACCATCCCCGTGGACCTGGCCCAGGTTGACCTGGCCACAGTGGGCAACATCATCGGCGCGGCCTCGCTAGATGCGGGCGATGAGGTGACGCTGGACGTGGACCGGGACGGCCACGCCCAGAAGGTGAAGGCTCGCTACATGGAGGTGACGGCGCCTCCCAGCCCCTCAACGTGAGTCCCGACGCCAAGATCGAGGTAGGTGAGAACGAGCACGCCACCCTGGCCGACCTGACCTTCGGTGTGCAGGTGGAGGCCAAGGTGAACCCGCTCACGGGCGAACTGACCAAGTTGGACGTGGACCACATGCCCCACCCACGCCCCGACCCAACGCTGAATAGGAGGGCCCGCCAATGACGGCGGGGCCTCAGTTCATCAGCTCATCCCACGAGGGCAGTTCGGGCTCCGGCGGGCTGTAGGCGGTATGCCCCGGCCCCGCCACCGGCGCGTGGGGCAGCGGCACGCCCCTCGGTTCACCGGCGAGGCCCGCCTCCAGCACCGGTGCGTCCTTGGCGAATACGTGGACGGTGAACCCGCCCATGCCCGCTTCATCAATCAGGGCTTCGAGGCCCCGCAGGTTCGCGGCGCGCGCCACGCCGGGCAGGTCGGGGCGGCGCGCCGTCTCCAACCGCAGCGCGTCCAACCCAAGTGCCCGCAGGAAGGCGGCCTGGCTCACCCCTCCCTGGTGGGCGAAGCCCGCAACCTGGGCGGAGCGGCGCACGCTCGTCCACTCCACATGGACAGAGATATCCTGGCGGCCCACGTCACGGTACGGGTCCATGTTGAGCGTGTGGCCCGCGTAGCAGCGCAGCGTCCCGCGCGCGCGCTCCGGGGCGTAGTAGGCCGGTGCCTCGTGCCCGTAGTCCACCAGCAGCAGGTAGCCGCGATCCAGCGCTGCCGAGACCTGGGCAAACCAGGCGTCCAGCGACAGGTTCACCTCGGCCCGGTGCCCTTCGCCCAGCCGCACGCCCAGCGCCTCCAGGCGCCGGGCCAGAGCGGGGGAGGAGAGTTCGCCTTCCTGCTCCATGAAAAGTCCTTCGGCGTCCAGCCCCACGTACAGCTCACGCAGCACGCCATCACGCACCGTGACCCGGTGCACCGGCTGCGCATCCAGCAGCTCGTTGGCGACGATGGCGCCGGTGAGCGCCTCGGGGGCGAGGGTATCTGCCACCCGCCAACCCAGCCCCGGCGGGCCCGGGCGCACATCCACCCCCTCGTAATTCAGCGCTTCGGCGAAACCAGCGCCCAACGAGCGGGCAGCGGTCAGCACGTCCAGGCCCAGGCGGCCCGTGCCCGCGCCGGGCTCACGGACGGCGAAGGACGCGGGGCGGCCCAGCGCGGCCCACGCGGCGGCGAGCCAGCGGCCAACTAACGCGCCGAAGGCCGGGTGGGTGTGCGGTGCGGTGGTGAAGTCGCCCCCCGCGCCGATGGGCGCAGGCCCGGCGTAAGTGCCGCCCTCCGGCCAATAGAGGGCGATGGCCATGAAATCGGCGAAGGTGAGGGGGCGGTGGGCACGGATGCGCCGGGCCGCCTCGATGGCGGCGCCAGTGGGCGGGCGCTGGAAAGGATTGGTGCTCATGTGGGGGGAACAGCGACGCCCCGGCGGTGCCGGGGCGTGCGGTGTACGGTCATGGTGGGCAGAACGCCGGGAACTAGCGGTTGTTCTGGGAGCGGTGCAGGTGGCTGCCCTCGGACTCCCAGGAGGTGATTTGGATGGAGTTCTTGAACTCACGAATTTCGCCGCATCGGCGACACGTGCCAGTGCTGGTAGGCCCGTTGGGGCTCTCGATGACCCAGTGGTGTCCGCACTGGGCCGCCGGGGCCGCCGCCTGCTCGATGCTCTCCGTGGTCATCCGGGCCTTCCCTCCCTGGGAGACTCTCGCCAACAAGACGCTCTAGCCGCGCTTGTCGATGGGGGTGTACTTGAGGTCCATGGGGCCCACGTAGTTGAGCTGCGGGCGGATCAGCATGTTGCGGTCCTGCTGCTCCAGCACCTGCACCACGTAGCCGGGCACGCGGGCCACGGCGAAGATGGAGATGAATAGGTCCTCGGGGATGCCCAGCAGGTAGTAGACCGACCCGGCCCAGAAGTCCACGTTCACACAGATGCCCCGCTCGGCGTAGGGGCGCATCAGTTGCTCCACCTTGGAGAGGATCTGGAACCACTTAGGGTCGCCCTTCTTCTCCGCCAGAAGGCGTGAGCCGTCACGCAGGTGACGGGCCCGGGGGTCCTCCGCCTTGTAGACGGCGTGCCCGAAGCCCATGATGCGGTCCTTGGCCTCGCGCTTCTTCGCCAGGTAGGCCTCGGTGTTCTCCACCTCGCCGATCTCCAGCGCCATCTTCATCACGCCCTCGGCGGCGCCGCCGTGCAGCGGGCCCTTCAGGGTGGAGATGCCGGTGACCACGCACCCGTGCAGGTCCGCCAGGGTGGAGGCGGTGACGCGGGCGGCGAAGGAGGAGGCGTTGGAACCGTGGTCCAGGTGGACGATGAGGTCCTTGTCCATCAGCCGGGCGGTGTCGGCGTCGGGCTTCTCACCCAACAGCATGTAGAGGAAGTTACCGGCGTGGCCCAGAGAGTTGTCCGGAGCGATAGGCTCCATGCCGGAGCGGATGCGGTGGTGGGCCGCCACGATGGTGGGGGCCTGAGCGCTGATGCGGATGCCCTTGCGCAGTGTGGCTTCGTGGGATACGTCCGCCACCTCGGGGTCGAAGGCCGCCAGGGCCGAAACGGCCGTGCGCAGCACGTCCATGGGGTGGGCGTCCTTAATCTGGCGGATCACCTCGAGTACCGGCGCCGGGATAGCGCGGGCGGACTTGAGGGCCTTGTCGAAGCCGGCCAGCTCCGCCTTGGTGGGGAGCTTGCCGTGCATCATCAGGTAGACCACCTCCTCAAATGAGGAGTTCTCCGCCAGGTCATGGATGTCGTAGCCGCGGTAGATGAGCCGCCCGATGTCCCCGATGACGAAAGACGATTCGGTGTTTTCGAAGTAAACGTCACGCAGGCCGCGCTTGAGCTCGACGTCCGCCATGCACTCCCTCCGTTCGTCGCACCGCTGGGTTTGGCTGGCGGTGCGTCCGTGCTCCTGCTGCCTTCCGGCGGACCGGGGGCGGGTGCGCAGCGTGCGTGCCAGGCGTGCGGGAGCCTCTGGCCGGGGGCCGGGGCTGTCCCATCTAACACCGAAGGTACGCTCGTGCACCGCGCCAGGTGCCTGCGGCAGGCGTACCTGCGCGCAGGAGAGCTGGCCCATAGTACATCGGTCTCAGAAGGGGTGTCAAAACCGCTCGGGCACCGCCCCCGGTGCTCACCGACGGGGCCCGTTTGCTCGTGAAAATGACCCGCACTAGCCTTTGACACCCCCCGAACGGGACGCGTATCCTAGCCGGGCTGCCAACGCTCACGGGGACCACTTCTGAGCGGGCCGCATGATCCGGGGCCCAGCGGGAGGATAACTGGCGATGGCCAGACAGAGCGAGATCGTCGTCCGATTCGCAGGGGAAGGAGGTCAGGGCGTCGTCACCGCAGCAGAGATGCTGGCCCGTGCGGCCACGGGCGTGGGCTACCACGCACTCACCTTCGCAACGTTCCCCTCCCAGATTCTCGGCGGTCCCACCTGGACCCAAGCCCGCGTGGGCCGTGAGCTCGTCCAATCCCCTGGCGATTCCGTGGACATCCTGGTCGCCTTTAACGACTACGCCTACCAAGAGCACCGTCTTGAGGTTCGCCCCGGCGGGGTGATTCTCATAGACCCCGCGGTGCACCCCGACCCGGCCGACAAGGACCACCGGTGCATCACCGTCCCCTTTGACGAGCTGGCCAAGCAGACGGGTGAGTCCCGCGCCGCCAACATGGTGGTGATGGGCGGGCTGTCCCGGCTCATCAACATGCCGCTCGCCTACTTCAAGGACTTCGTCTCCAATCGCTTCTCCGGCCGCGATTCCATCATCGCGGCCAACCATCAGGCCCTGGACCTGGGTCTGGCGCACTTGGCCGAGGAAGACTCCATCGCTGATCTGGGCACGCCTAACAAGCCGCCCTATCCGCAGCTGTTCATCAAGGGCAACGAGGCGCTGGCGGTGGGCGCGATGCACGCTGGCATCGAGGTCTACATCGGCTACCCCATCTCACCGGCCACGCCCATCCTGGTCTACATGGAGCGCAACCTGACCGGTGAGGGCAAGGCCGCCTACCAAAGCTCCTCGGAGATCGAGGCCATCACCTCGATTCTGGGTGCAGGGTTCGCGGGCAAGAAGACCATGACCGCCACCTCCGGTCCCGGATTTACCCTCATGGGCGAGGGCATCGGGCTGGGGTGGATGGCAGAGATTCCCTGCGTCGTCGTGGACGTGCAGCGCGGCGGCCCCGCCACGGGCCTGCCCACCAAGACAGAGCAGTCGGACCTGCTGACCGCAATCTCCCCCGCCCACGGCGATGCGAGCATACCCGTGATCGCCCCTGGCACGGTGGAGGAGTGCTTCTACGCCGCCGTGGCCGCCTTCAACTGGGCCGAGCGCTACCAGGGCCCGGTGATCCTGCTGTCCGAGCACTCACTGGCCGAGCGCGCACAGAACGTGCGCCGGCCGGAGCTGAACGAGGTCTCCGTAGAGAGCCGCGAGGTGTACAAGGGCCCCGAGGGCTACCTGCGCTACGAAGCATGGGAGCGCTCTGCCATGCCGGTGCCCGGCGGGCCCGGTGCTTACGTCGCCAACGGTTCCGAGCACGACTCCTACGGCGACACCACCCACCTGCCCGGCCGTCACATCCAGATGACCGAGCGGCGCTTCTCCAAGCTCAAGCTGCTGGAGAACGAGCCCTACGAGGCGGAGAACACCAAGGCCAAGGTCGCCGTGATGACATGGGGCGGCTCCAAAGGCTCCTCCCGCGAGGCGTACGACGCCCTGCGTGAGCAGAAGGTGGACCTGGCCTGGTACTACACCATGTTCGTGAACCCGCTGAACCCAGCGCTGCTGGACGAGCTACGGGAAAAGGACCTGGTCATCGTCCCCGAACTCAACTTCCAGGGTCAGTTCGCCTCCCTGCTGCGCTCCAAGGGCGTGAAGGCGGTGGAGCTGACCCAGTACACCGGCCTGCCCTTCAAGGCGACCGAGCTGGCCAAGCGCATCAAGGACGCCGCGGGCGGCGGCAAGCCCAAGGCTAAGAGCACCCCGAAGGCGGTGAAGGCGTGAGCGCGAAGAACCCCGAGTACGATTTCAACTGGTGTCCCGGCTGCGGCGACTTCGGCGTGCGCCGCGCGCTGGAGTTCGCCCTGCGCGACTACTCCGCCAAGCACGAGACGCCCATGGCCGCCAACGCGGTGATCGCTGGCATAGGTTGCTCCGGCAACCTGGTGCACCTGCTGGAGGGTGAACAGCCCTTCGGCTTCCACGGCATCCACGGGCGCGCGCTCCCCATCGCCTTCGGCGCAAAGATGGCCCGCCCGGACCTGAACGTGGTGACGGTCTCAGGCGACGGCGATTTCCTCTCCATCGGCATGGAGCACATCGCCCCCCAGGCCGCCCGCAACATCAACATCACCGCCGTGGTGATGGACAACGGCGTGTATGGCCTCACCAAGGGCCAGGCCTCGCCCACCACCGCCATGGACGTGGTCACCTCCTCAACGCCCTTCGGCAAGATGGAGATGCCGGTGCGTCCCCTGGACCTGTACCTGAGCCTGGGTGTGAGCTACATCGCCTCTGGCTACTCCTCCAAGCCGCGTGATCTGGCCCGGCTGATGCTGGCGGGCATGGAGCACGAGGGCTTCTCCATCATCCACGTGGCCTCCCCCTGCACCTCCTACAACGACACCTATGAGTTCCTCAAGGGTAACAAGGCCCAGGGTGTCGAACCCGGCGGCTGGGTGATTCCCGACGACCACGACTCCTCGTCCCTGGACGCCGCGCGCGCGCTGCTGGCCAAGGGCGGAGTGCCCCTGGGCGTGGTGTACGAGAACACCGCCCGTCCCTCGCTGGACTCGCGTCTGGCGGACATCCGCGAGCGCAACAACCTCAAGAGCGTGGACAGCCTGCTCTCCGTCTTCGCCATCTAGAGGACGGCTCAACCACAGGACAAACAGAGGGCCCGGCGCGATGCGCCGGGCCCTTCCTCTTGCTCCATGGCGAGGGGTCTAGGCCTGCTCGCGCTGCGCCAGGTACGGGCCCAGTTCCTCCCGCAGGGCGACGCGCCCCCGGTGCAGGCGGGCCTTGAAGGCAGCCACGCTCACGCCCACCACCTCGGCCGCCTCCTCGCTGGAGAGCTGCTCCACATCGCGCAGCACCACGGCGGTGCGCAGGTCGTTGGGCAGCAGGGCCAGCGCCGCCCCCAGCCGCTCCCCTAACTCGGCGTTGATGGCGTGCGATTCGGGGCCGGGGCCACGATCCACCACCACCACGTCCTCGATGTCCGCGGCGCTGGTCTGCTGGGGCTTGCGCTCCTTGCGCACCTTCTGCAAAGCCGCGTTCACCACGATGCGGTAGAGCCACGTGGTCACCCGCGCGTCGCCCCGGAAGCGCTCACGCGAGCGGTACGCGGACAGGAACGCGTCCTGCACCGCATCCTCCGCGTCGGCGGCATTGTTCAGCAGCCGGTACGCGATGTTGTACGCGTAATCGGTGTAACGCTCGACGATGGCGCTGAACTCGGCGTCGTCCACGGGTGCTCACGGGCCGGATGCACCGGCTGGGGGGCTGCCGCATCAAATGGTGTGCGGGGAGGGAGAGTGTAGCCCATGCCCCCACGAGGGGGCCAGGCGCACGGGTTGCGCCGTCCCGGAGGGGCTGCCTAGAATGGCCGCGCCCGAAGTGGCGAGGGATGGAGTGGAGCCATGGGAGTGCTGAGCTGGTTCCGGCGTCGTGCCAGCGGCGCGCAGGACGACTGTACGGACTGTCACGGCGTTCAGGAGCACTGTTCCGAGTTCGTGGACGGTGAGCTCCCGCCAACCATGTCCGCCCAGTTCCGTGCCCACATGGACGCCTGTCCCGACTGTAACGGCTTCGTCGCCACCTTCCGCGCCACCGTCCTCACCATACGCGACCTGCCCCGCCGCTCCTCCCCTGCCACCCTGCGCGAGCGCGTCTCCAGCGCCATCGCCCGCGAACGCGGAGCGCGCTAGGGACCTTCCCGGCTCGCTGCGCTCGCTCAACGGAAGGGGGGGCTCCCCCTTCGGCCCTGAATGGCCTACTCCCGTCTCCGCTTGTTCCACTCGCTCTATGGACATGGGCCGCGCAGGGGAGCCCCCTGTAACGAGGCGGCTGAAAGCCCCCGGGAACATTAGAGCCGCCCGAAGCGCTCCTCTGCCCACGGCTCCCCGCGCATGTGGTAGCCGCGCTCCTCCCAGAAGCCAGGCCTATCGGCAGTCATGAACTCCACCCCCGTGACCCACTTGGCGCTCTTCCACCCGTAGCGTGAGGAGACCACCACGCGCACCGGCCCGCCGTAGTTGGTGGGCAGTGGCGCCCCGTCCAGCGTGTCGGCGAAGAGCGAATCGTCAGCCCCCAGAACGTCCAGATCCACGTTGGTGGTGTAGCCATCGGCCCCGTGCAGCATCACCCAGCGCGCCCCGGGGGCTGGGTCCACCAGCCCCAGCACGGTACGCGCCAGGACGCCCGACCACCCCACGTCCAGCCTGCTCCACTGGGTGACGCAGTGGAAGTCGGCGGTGATGCCGACACGGGGGAGCGCCTGCAGGTCCTCCCAGCGCAGGATGCGCTGCTCCTCCACCGCACCGAACAGGCGCAGGCCCCATTCCTCCTTGGCGAAGCGCGGGGTGCTCCCCAGCGTCATCACCGCCAGCTTGGGCGTGACCGTCTGCCCCGGCGGCACCCGGTCCTGGCCTGGCGCATCGCTCGCTGATCTGCGGAACATTCCCATGAGTCTCTCTCCGCTCACATCGTTCGCTGGTTGCAGGGGGCGCCCCTGCACCCCCTTCGGGGGGTACCCCGTCTCCGCTCGCTCAGCGCTCGCTCATGGCAGCAGGCGCGTGGCCAGCACGCGGGCCAACCTCGAACGGCACGCCCCCAGTGTGCCAGGAGCGGACAGCGGGCGCATCCCCTATCATGACCGAACGCCATGAGGACGTCCGCCGCACCATCACCCGCCCTGCCCGCTGAGGCCCTGTCCCTAGAGGGTGTGCGCAAGCGCTACGGGGCCACCGCTGCCCTGACGGGGGTGGACCTGCGATTGGGCTGGGGCACGGTGCTGGGGCTGTTCGGCCACAACGGGGCGGGCAAGTCCACGCTGCTGCGGGTGCTCGCAACCCTGGTCAGGCCCGACGCAGGGACGGCACTGGTGGCGGGGCTCGACCCGACCCGCCAGGCCTCGGCCGTGCGCGCGGCCATCGGCTACGTGGGCCACGCCCCGCTGCTGTACGACGACCTCACCCCCACCGAGAACCTGGCCTTCGCCGCATCCCTCTTTCGGTTGTTCGACACCCCGGCCCGCATCGCCGGGCTGCTGGAGGAAGTGGGTGCCTCGGCCTACGCCCACCGACGGGTGCGCACCCTCTCTAACGGCATGGCCAAGCGGGTGGCGCTGGCGCGCGCGCTGCTGCACCGGCCCGCGCTCCTGCTCCTGGACGAACCGGAAACAGGGCTCGACGCCGACGGCCTGCGGCTGCTGGACCGGCTCATCGCTGCCGTGGCAGCGGGGGGCGGCGCGGTGGTGCTCTCCACCCACGACCTGGAGCGCGGGCTGCGCGTTGCGGACGAGGCCCTGGTGCTGCGCCGGGGCGCCGTGGCCCTCACCGCGCCCACCGGCACGCTGGACGTGACATCCCTGGAGGCGGCGGTCAGCGGGGAGGGCAGCTGATGCGCCAGAGCCTGCGAGCGGCCTGGGCCATCTACCGTAAGGACCTGCGGGTGGAGCTGCGCACCCGTGAGACGGTGGGCTCCGTGCTGGTGTTCGCCGTGGTGACGGCGTTCATCTTCAACTTCGCCTTCGACCCCTCGCCCCAGGTGCTGGGGCTGGTGGCACCGGGCATCGTGTGGGTGGCCTACGTGTTCACGGGGATGCTAGGGCTCAATCGCACCTTCCAGTTGGAGCGGGACCGGGGCACCCTGGAACTGCTGCTGCTGGCCCCGGCGGGGCGGGAGGCCATCTACTGGGGCAAGCTCGGCGGGGCGCTCACGGTGATGCTGGTCGTTGAAGCGCTGATGGCGCCGGTGTTCCTGTTCCTGTACGACCTCTCGCTCTTCAGCCCCCTGCTGGCGGCGACGGCGGTGCTGGCAACGGTGGGGTTCGGGGCAGTGGGCACGCTGTTCGCGGCCATCGCCGTCCACACCCGCTCGCGGGAGGTGCTGCTGCCGGTGCTGTTCCTGCCGCTGGCCATGCCGGTAATCGTGGGCGCGGTGGGCGCCACCACGGCCCTGCTGGGGGGCGGTGGGCTGGCCCAGGTGAACCCGTGGTTCCAGCTCATGGCCGCCTTCGACCTGGCGACGCTTATGGTATGCTCCTGGGCGTTTGAGCACGTGTTGGAGGAGTGAGGTTGCGCACCGCGCGCATCGCCCTGATGCCCCTGGCCGCCGTCATGGTGGCCGTGGACCTGGTGCTCATCTTCGCCTGGGTGCCGACCGAGCAGGTCATGGGCATCGTCCAGCGCATCTTCTACTTGCACGTCCCCCTGGCCATCACTGGCTTCGTCGCCTTCTTCCTGGTGGCGGGGGCCTCCGCCGTCTACCTCATCCGCAAGAACCCGCGGTGGGACCGCCTCGCCTTCAGCGCGGGTGAGGTGGGCGTGGTGATGATGACCCTCGCCATCATCACTGGCGCGCTCTGGGCCAAGCCCGTGTGGGGCGTGTGGTGGGTGTGGGACGCCCAGCTAACTACCACCTTCATCCTGTGGGTCATTTACGTGGGCTACCTGATGGTGCGCGCGTATGCCCCCACCAACGAGCGCGGGCGGCGCTGGGCCGCGGTGGTGGGCATCGTGGGCGCGGTGGACATCCCCCTCATCTACGTGGCCGCCGAGCTGTGGCGCACGCTCCACCCGGACAAGGTCATCGGCCCCGCCGCCGACGAGAGCTCGCTGGAGTCGGCCATGGCGCTGACGCTGCTCTTCTCCATGCTCACTTTCCTGGTGCTCTTCACCTGGCTACTCACCGAACGTCTCGCCCTGCGGCGCGCCGAGGAGGCCCTGGCGGCCCTGCGCGCCGGGGAGTGCTAGGAGCCGACATGCGCGCACTCGCCCTCATCGCGGTCCTTATCACGGCCCTGGCGGCCCTGGCCGCCGCACCCGCCGCTCCGGCGGCGAAGGGGGCCGCAGGCGAATCCAACCTGGGCTACCTGCTGGCGGCGTTCCTCATCGTGTGGGCGGGGCTGTTCGCCTACGCCTTCTACATGGGGCGCAAGGGGCGCGAACTGGAGCGCGAGGTGGATGAGCTACGGCGGGGCGGCCCCACCGCCTAGCGGCCTGCTCTGGGTTGCCCGGAGCACCGGGGGCGGATAGTCTTGCCCCCGTTCCCACCCCATGAGCGGAGCGTGAAATGAGCGACGAGATCGCCTTCAACCCCTACTACGGGGTCTTCCCCTACCGTGACTTCATCAAGGCGGAGGGCATCCCCGTGTGGGAGGGCTACGCCGTGGACTGCCACACAGTCCCGGTGGAGCCGTGGGAGCGTCTGGGGGGCCTCGGCACCTATGTCCACGTGGCGGGCAAGTCCGACTACCTCTCCGCCTACGTGGTGGAGATACCCCCCGGTGGGCACCTGAACGTCGAGCAGCACATGCACGATGAGCTGATCCACGTCATCAGCGGGCGCGGCGCCACCTCCATCGAGGGGCCCGACGGCAAGAAACACACCTTCGAATGGGGGCCGAGCGCCATCTTCGGCATCCCCATGAACGCCAAGCACCAGATCTTCAACGGCTCCGGCACCGAACCGGCGCGCCTGTGCGCCGTCACCGACCTGCCCATCATCCTCAACATCTTCCACGACCCCTCGTTCATTTTTGACAACCCCTACACCTTCCCGGCGCGCTCCTCGGTGGAGCGCTACTTCCAGGGTGAGGGGGAGTTCCGTGAGGTGAAGCCCGGGCGCCACCAGTGGGAGACGGTGTTCGTTCCTGACCTGGTCAACTTCGAGCTGCCACCCTGGGCTGCGCGCGGGGCGGGCGGGAACAACATCCAGTTCCTGCTGGCCGACTCGTCCATGCACTGCCACATCTCGGAGTTCCAGCAGGGCACCTACAAGAAGGCGCATCGGCACAACGCGGGCGCGCACATCTTCTGCGTCACAGGCGAGGGCTACTCGCTCCTGTGGCGCGAGGGTGAGGACCCCACCGACACGGTGCGCGTGGACTGGAAGCCCGGCACCCTCTACGCCCCGCCCGACGGGCCCACCTACCACCAGCACTTCAACGTCTCGCCCGGTTCGTCCCGCTACCTCGTGTTCGGCTTCGGTGGAGCGCGCTACCCTGTGCTGGAGACGAAGATGACCTCCTACGAGAACATGGACAAGACCACTAAGGACGGCGGCAACCAGATCGAGTACCAGGACGAGGACCCGCGGATCCTGGAGCTGTACGAGGATGAGCTGGCCAAGCGCACCCTCAACTCCAAGATGCGCGAGTTCATCCGCAACCGCTAGCGCTCAAAACCCCGACCCGGAGCACGCCATGAGTGACGAGATAGCCATCAACCCGTACTACGGGGTGTTCCCGTACCGGGACTTCCTCAAGTCCGAGGGCATCCCCCTGTTCGAGGGGTACGCCGTGGACTGCCACACCGTGCCCGTGGAGCCGTGGGAGCGCCTGGGTGGCCTGGGCACCTACGTCCACGTGACCGGCAAGGGCGACTACCAATCGGCCTACGTGGTGGAGATACCCCCCGGCGGGCACCTGAAGCCCGAGCAGCACATGCACGATGAGCTGATCCACGTCATCAGCGGGCGCGGGGCGACGGCCATCGAGGGGCCGGATGGCAAGAAGCACACCTTCGAGTGGGGGCCCTCTTCCATCTTCGGCATCCCCATGAACGCCAAGCACCAGATCTTCAACGGGTCCGGGTCGGAGCCCGCGCGCCTGTGTGCGGTGACGGACCTGCCCATCATCCTCAATATCTTCCACGACCCCTCGTTCATCTACGACAACCCCTACTCCTTCCCCGCCCGCTCGGCGGTGGAGCGTTACTTCCAGGGTGAGGGCGAGTTCCGCAAGGTGAAGCCTGGCCGGCATCAGTGGGAAACCAACTTCGTGCCTGACTTGGTCAACTTCGAGCTACCGCCGTGGGTGGAGCGCGGGGCGGGCGGGAACAACACCCAGTTCCTGCTGGCCGACTCGTCCATGCACTGCCACATCAGCGAGTTCCAGCAGGGCACCTACAAGAAGGCCCACGCCCACGGTGCCGGGTTCCACATCTTCTGCGTCACCGGCGAGGGCTACTCGCTGCTCTGGCAAGAGGGCGAGGACCCGGTGGACACGGTGCGGGTGGACTGGAAGCCCGGCACCCTCTACGCCCCACCCGATGGGCCGACGTACCACCAGCACTTCAACGTCTCGCCGGGATCCTCACGCTACCTAGTGTTCGCCTTCGGTGGTGCGCGCTACCCCGTGCTGGAGAGCGCCATGGCCAACTACGAGGGCATGGATAAGTCCCAGAAGGATGGGGGCATCCAGATAGAGTACGAGGACGAGGACCCGCGCATTCTGGACCTGTACGAGGCGGAACTGACCCAGCGCGGCCTCAACTCCAAGATGCGCGAGTTCATCAAGAACCGTTAGCCAGCACCGGCCCCAGGGCCGGGAGAACCCTAGACACACCCAGACGCACAAGGAGCGAGCGATGAGTGACGAGATCGCCTTCAACCCCTACTACGGGGTGTTCCCGTACCGCGACTTCCTCAAGTCCGAGGGCATCCCGCTGTACGAGGGCTACTCGGTGGACTGCCACACCGTTCCTGTGGAGCCCTGGGAGCGCCTGGGTGGTCTGGGTACCTACGTCCACGTGACCGGCAAGGGCGATTACCAGTCCGCCTACGTGGTGGAGATTCCCGCGGGCGGGCACCTCAAGCCCGAGCAGCACATGCACGATGAGTTGATCCACGTCATCAGCGGGCGGGGTGCCACCACCATCGAGGGGCCCGACGGCAAGAAGCACACCTTCGAGTGGGGCCCTAGCGCCATCTTCGGCATCCCCATGAACGCCAAGCACCAGATCTTCAACGGCTCCGGCACCGAGCCCGCCCGGCTGTGCGCGGTGACGGACCTGCCCATCATCCTTAACATCTTCCACGACCCCAACTTCATCTTCGACAACCCCTACGCCTTCCCGGCGCGCTCCTCGGTGGAGCGCTACTTCCAGGGCGAGGGTGAGTTCCGTGAGGTGAAGCCGGGCCGGCACCAGTGGGAGACCAACTTCGTGCCTGACCTGGTGAACTTCCAGCTGCCCCCCTGGCATGCACGGGGCGCGGCGGGCAACAACACCCAGTTCCTGCTGGCCGACTCGTCCATGCACTGCCACATCTCCGAGTTCCAGCAGGGCACCTACAAGAAGGCTCACGCCCACAACGCGGGCGCGCACATCTTCTGCGTCACAGGCGAGGGCTACTCGCTCCTGTGGCGCGAGGGTGAGGACCCCACCGACACGGTGCGCGTGGACTGGAAGCCCGGTACCATGTATGCCCCGCCCGACGGGCCTACCGTGCACCAGCACTTTAACGTAGCGGACGGCCCGTCCCGCTATCTCGTGTTCGACTTCGGCGGGGCGCGCTACCCCGTGCTGGAGACGAAGATGTGGACCTACGAGAACATGGACAACTCCGCCAAGAACGGCGGCATGCAGATTGAGTACGAGGACGAGGACCCGCGCATCCTGGAGCTATACGAGAACGAGTTGGCCAAGCGCGGACTCAAGTCCAAGATGCGTGAGTTCATCAAGAACCGCTAACGCATCCGGGTGGTCAAATGGAGTGGGGGGGGGGGGGGGGGGGGGGGGCCGCCCGCGGGGGGGGGGGGGGGGCGCCCCCCCCCTCAGCGGAGAAAGCAAGAACAGGCGAGAAACCGAAAAAAAGCCCAACACACA
>JAYNIL010000014.1:0-8786 GCA_038109085.1 Chloroflexota bacterium | reverse complement strand
ATATTTTGTTTTTTTTAAACATTCCCCCTAACCGTTGGGGTGTTTTATTGTGGTGGGGGCGGGGCCACCGCCCCCCCCCCACTCCATTTGCCCGGTGCTATCACCCCACCTACAATGAGCCCACAAGCATCTGCCCCGCTATAAACTATCCAGCATCCGCACACACTGGCCGCGCGTAGTATAGAGGGACATGGACTACACCCCCGCAGGCATCCCCACGCCCGATGAGGCGAGCGCACCGCGCTCGGTGCTCACGCGCGGGCGAAAGCTGGCCCTGGTGGCGCTGGTCGTGCTGCTGGCCTTCGGGTACTTCGGCTACACGGCATTCCAGTCCGCTACGGCCTTCTACCTGACGGTGGACGAGCTGGTGGCCCAGGGGCCGGATGAGGCGCAGTTGATCCAGGTGAAGGGCACGCTGGTGCCTGATTCCTTCGCCCGCGAAGGGGCCACCTCCACACTGGCATCGTTCCTGCTTGCAGAGAACGGCGCGCAGGTGGAGGCCACCTACGATGGCGTGCTGCCCGACCTGTTCTTCAACCCCCACTCGGAGATCGTCCTGGGCGGCGTCTACCGCGATGACGGCCAAT
Source organism: Chloroflexota bacterium (assembly GCA_038109085.1). Taxonomy (GTDB): domain Bacteria; phylum Chloroflexota; class Dehalococcoidia; order Lucifugimonadales; family Australimonadaceae; genus Australimonas. The sequence continues at coordinate 8,199 of JAYNIL010000014.1, read as the reverse complement.
TCCACGCCGACCGGGTGTACGTGAAGTGCCCCTCCAAGTACAAGGCGCTCCAGGTGGAGAACCCCTCCGTGGTGCCGCCTGCCATCTGATGGGCGCACCGCCCCAGATGCCCACCCAACGAGGCGCGCGCCGCGCGCTGGAGGTGGCATGGCTGGCGCACCTGGCCGCCGGCAACCCCCTGCCCGACCCTGCTGCGATGAGCGCCGCGCCCGCCTGGAAGCAGGCCATCGCGCTCACCCGCGTCGGGGGCTGGCTCCCGGCCCACGAGGCATGGGAGGCGTGCTGGCGCGCCGCGCCCTACCCCCAGCGCCTGCTCCCCCTGGCCCTGGCCAAGCTCACCGCTGCGCAGGTGCTGGACAGGCGTGGGCAGCGCTCACGAGCGGGGGTCGCGCGCCTACGGGCTGAGGCAGCGGGCCTGTTGGCCCCCTTCCCGCCCAACTACGCCGGGCTGGACGTGGACACGCTGCGTGCGGGGCTGCATGCGATTCGCCTGCGAGAAGGGTAAAAAAAGGAGCGCCCCGCCGGTTGGCGGGGCGCTGGTGCTTGGTGGTTCCACCGTGGCAGTTAGGCTGCGGCGTCCTTCGTCTCGCGCGTGGCGCGCACGGCCGTCTTGACCGCAACGCGCATCTGATTGACCGGCAGGTCGACAGTGTGTCCACACTGGACACACTGGTTGTAGCGGCCGTACAGGTCGCTGGACTCGTGGAGATCTCCACCACACCGCGGGCATGCCCGGAACTGCATCTTCATACTGCGCCTTCTTTCGTCCTGATCTGCTCTGTCTGCGGGGCCCCACCCCTTTGGTGGAGCGCCCTGCATATGAGATGACGTTTCGCGCCCGAAGGTGTCAGGGCCATCTCCTAATTCACCCGGGGTGCTACCAACCAATTATCAAGGCATCACCATGGTTGACACAAGTCGTATCAGGGTGTTACCTTCTCCCTAAGCCGAACGGGCACACCGGGGAGTGTGCTCGCTTCGTCCATCGGAACCACTGCTAGCGGAGAAGAAGCGTGCCAGCAGGCGATCGAAGCGATCAGCGCCGCGTTTCCGCACTCTTCACTACGATGGTGACGGCCACCCGGACTTCCGGCCATCCCGCGCAGCGCGCGCGGCCGGTACAACAACCGCCCCCTCAACAGCCCGAGGGCATGGAGGAGGCGGGCCTTTATATTATCAGCGTTGCGGCCCGAATCCTACAGATGCACCCGCAGACTCTGCGAAAGTATGAGCGATTGGGGCTGGTGCAGCCTTCCCGCACCCTGGGGATGCTCCGGCTCTACTCGGAGCAGGACATCGCCAAGCTGCGGATGATCAAGCACCTGGTGGAGGAGGTGCGGCTGAACCTTGCTGGGGTGGAGATGGCCCTGGCGGTGTTCGACCGGATGGTGGCCGCCCGCGAGCGCATGGAGCGCACCGCGGCCATGAACCGCGCCTTCGAGCAGATGATGGACGATATCCTCACCCTCTTCGAGGGCCGCTAGGCCTCGGCCCAGCGCAGCCCACATAGGACAGGCATGAGCACCGACGAACAGCAGGACGCACCAGCCACCGAGACGCCCCAGGACCCCCTGGAGGCGCTGGCCGCCGAGCGTGACCAGTTCAAGGCGCTGGCCCAGCGCGCCCAGGCCGACTTCATCAACTACAAGCGGCGCACCGACGAGGAACGCCCGGCCATCGCTCGCACCGCCGTGGGGGGGCTGCTGGCGCGCCTGCTGCCTGCGGTTGATGACCTGGACCGGGCGGTGGACGCCCTTCCCGCTGACGCCCCGGCCTCCTGGGCCGAGGGGGTGCGGCTGGTGCGCCAGAACCTGGACGCGCTGCTGGTGGCCGAGGGGGTGAAGCGGTTCACCCCCGCCCCCGGCGAGACGTTCGACCCCGCCCAGCACGAAGCCATCTCCCAGCTGCCCTCCACGGAGCAGCCCGCGGGGGCGGTGCTCACCGCGGTGCGTTCCGGCTACCGGTTCGGGGAGCGGGTGCTGCGCGCTGCGCAGGTGGTGGTGGCGCGGGAGCCGGACTAGCCCGGCACGAAGCATGCGATGGTTCCACCGCCCCACGGGGCGGACCCACACGGCGGCGCGGCCGCCCGGCACAGGAGGAGGAGACGATGGCGAAGGTGATCGGGATAGACCTCGGTACCACCAACTCGGCCATGGCCGTGATGGAGGCGGGCGAACCCACGGTGTTGGAGAACACAGAGGGCGGACGCACTACTCCCTCGGTGGTGGCGGTGAACCCCAAGAGCAACGAGCGCTACGTCGGCATGGCCGCCAAGCGACAGGCCGTGACCAATCCGGAGAACACGGTCTACTCGGCCAAGCGGCTCATCGGGCGCATGTTCGCCGAGGTGGGCACGGAGATAAAGTCACTCTCCTACCAGGTGAAGGCCGGAAAGGGCGGTGATGCTGCCATCGTCATGGGCGGCAAGGAGCACACCCCGCCGGAGATCTCCGCCATGGTGCTCCAGAAGCTGAAGGCCGACGCCGAGGCCAAGCTGGGCGAGCCCGTGACCCAGGCGGTCATCACCGTGCCCGCCTACTTCAACGACTCGCAGCGCCAGGCCACCAAGGACGCGGGCACCATCGCGGGGCTGGAGGTGCTGCGCATCATCAATGAGCCGACCGCCGCATCGCTGGCCTACGGCCTAGACAAGAAGCAGGACGAGGTCATCGCCGTCTACGACCTGGGGGGCGGCACCTTCGACATCTCCATACTGCACATCGGCGATGGCGTGTTCGAGGTCAAGTCCACCAACGGCGACACGCACCTGGGGGGAGACGACTTCGACCTGCGGGTGATCGAGTGGCTGGCGGACGAGTTCAAGAAGGAGCAGGGCATCGACCTGCGCTCCGATCGCATGGCCCTCCAGCGCCTTAAGGAGGCGGCTGAGCGCGCCAAGATCGAACTCTCCTCGGTGCAGCAGACGGAGATCAACCTGCCGTTCATCACGGCGGACGCCTCCGGCCCCAAGCACCTGACCGTGACCCTCTCCCGCGCCAAGCTGGAGCAGCTCACCGGGGACCTGGTGGCGCGCACCGGCGGGCCGTGCGAGCAGGCGCTCAAGGACGCGGGCGTTTCCAAGGCCGAGGTGGACGAGGTGGTGCTGGTGGGCGGCATGACCCGCATGCCGGCTGTCATCGAGCTGGTGAAGAAGCTGTTCGGCAAGGAGCCCAACAAGGGGGTGAACCCCGACGAGGTGGTGGCGGTGGGCGCGGCGATCCAGGCAGGCGTGCTCCAGGGCGAGGTGAAGGACATCCTGCTGCTGGACGTGACGCCCCTCTCCCTGGGCATCGAGACCCTGGGCGGGGTGTCCACTGCGCTGATAAATCGCAACACCACGGTGCCCACGGCGCACACGGAGACGTTCACCACGGCAGCCGATGGGCAGACCAGCGTGGAGATCCACGTGCTCCAGGGCGAGCGCTCCATGGCCAAGGAGAACAAGACCATCGGCCGCTTCACCTTGGATGGCATCGCCCCCTCCCCGCGCGGGGTGCCCCAGATCGACGTGACCTTCGACATCGACGCCAACGGCATCCTGTCCGTCTCGGCCACCGACAAGGCCACCAACAAGGCCCAGCGCATCACCATCACCGCCTCCTCCGGCCTGTCCAAGGACGAAGTGGAGAAGCTGGTGCATGAGGCCGAGGCCCACGCCGGTGAGGACGCCGCCCGGCGCGAGTTGGTGGAGGCCCGCAACCAGGCGGACAACGCCGTCTACCAGGCCACCAAGACGCTCAACGAGTACGAGGAGAAGATCACCCCTGAGCTGAAGGGGCAGATAGAAGCAGCCATCGCCGACGTAAAGTCACGCCACGAGGGGGAGGACCCCGCCGCCATGCGCGCGTCGGTGGAGACACTCACGGGCGTGCTCACCCAGATAGGCCAGCAGGTGTACGGGCAGCAGCAGGGGGCCGAGGGCGAGGCGCCCAACCCGGAGGACCTGTTCAACGCCGCCGGGCAGGACGGGGAGAAGAAGGACGGCGACGACACGGTGGAGGGTGAGTTCCGCGAGGTCTAGCCTGACGCTCAGCAACAGATGAAGAAGGGGGCGCCTGGCGGGGCGCCCCCTTCTTCATCCCTCGTTCACGTTTCCCGGGAGGGACCGCCGGCTACGGCGTGCGCCCGTAGTCGTCCTCCAGCCGCACCACGTCCTCCAGCTCCGGGGTGCTCACCTCCAGGACCAGGGCCCCGTCGGCATCGCCATAGGCCTTGCCGCCCAGGCGGTGTACCGTGCCGGGCGCGATGACGAAGAGCTCGCCGGGCTGCATGCGGTGATAGGACTTGATGCCCGCCCTGTCCTGTATCAGAAGCTCGGCGCTGCCGGACACCAGCATCATCGTCTCATGCTTGCGCTCATGGTACTGGAGCGAGAGACGCGCGCCGGTGCGCACGAAGATGTGCTTGATGACGTAGCGCTCGTTGCGCTCCAGTATCTCTTCCCAGCCCCAGGGCTTCTCAATGCGTGCGTTGGGCATGGACAAATTCTAGCGGGCGCGCCGTGCGGCGCGCACCCGGTGCGCGTGCGCGCTAGGACAGCCCGTGCAGGGGGAAGATGCGCCGGCGCAACTCCCGCACCTGCGCCTCGGCATAGGCCTCGGCCCGCGCCGTGAGCTCATCGTCCACGTCCGCGTACCCGTCACGCAGATGGAGCGAGCGCACGAAGGCATCGGCGCCGGGGGGCAGCTCATCGGGCAATTCCAGCCCGCGCATGTGGGCATAGGCCAGCGCCCACAGCCGGGGCACCGCATCCAGGTCGTACCCGCCGCCGCCGAAGGCGAGCCACGGGAGCCCCAGGGCGGCGAAGCGCGTTACCAGCGCCTCGTACCCATGGGCCGAGAGCGCCAGGTGGGTGAGTGGGTCACCCACGTAGGCATCGGCCCCCAACTGGGTGGCGAGCACGTCGGGCTTGAACGACGCCAACAGCGGGGGCACCACTGCATCGAACGCCCGCAGGTAAGCCTCATCGGTCGTGTAGGGGGCGAGCGGCAGGTTCACCGAGAAGCCGTACCCCGCGTCAACACCCATCTCTGCCACCTCGCCGGTGCCGGGGAAGAGCCAGCGCGGCCCCTCGTGGACGGAGATGGTGAGCACGTCCGGGTCCGCGTAGTAGGCGTGCTGGACGCCGTCGCCGTGGTGGGCGTCGATATCCACGTAGGCCACACGCAGCCCCCGCGCCCGGAGTGCGTTGATGGCGATTACCGGGTCGTTGAAGATGCAGAAGCCCGACGCGCGCGCGGGCATGGCGTGGTGCAGCCCACCCGCCGGGCTGAAAGCCGCGCGCACCCGTCCCTCGGCCAGCAGCCCGGCGGCCACCACCGAGGCCCCGGTGGATGCCAGCGCCGCCTCATACATACCGATGTACACCGGGTTGTCGCCGAAGCGGACGAAGCCGAAGCGCTCTGCCGTATCGTCCCGTCCCCCCGACAGGCGCCGCACCGCGTCCACGTAGGCCGGCTCGTGGAAGGTGAGCAATTCCTCCACCGTGGCCGGGCGCGGCGGGACGACCAGCGTGCCGGAGTCATCCAGCGCACCATAGGCGCGCAGCAGCGCGGTGGTGTAGGCCAGGCGCACCGGCTGCATGGGGTGCGCCTCCGCCAGCACGTGCTTGGAGAGGACGTCGGCGTACACGTAGGCGGCGGGGCCGTCCGGGTCGAGGGCTAGAGCCACTTACGCCTCACCAGGAAGGCCATGAGCCCCGCGCTCATGGCCGCCATAAAAGCCAGGATGGCCAGGGCCGTCCACCCCGTCTGCTCGAAGGGCAGCGGCACGTTCATGCCGTAAAAGCTGGTAACCACCGTCAGCGGCAGCATCACCGAGGCGAATACCGTCAGGACGCGGATCACCTCGTTGGTGTGCTGATTGGTCAGCTGAGCGTGGGTGTCCTGGAGGCCCTGGGCCACCTCCTTCAGGTCCTCCAGCTCCACCCAGATGCGGCGCACCTGGTCGGCCAGGTCACCGAAGTACACGTCCATGTTCAGGTGCAGGAACGGGTATTTGTTCGACTCCAACGCCTCCAGCACCGGTATCTGCGGGCGCACGATGCGCCGGTAGGCCAAGATGTCCCGGCGCATGAAGGCCAGGTCGCGCAGGATGGTGTCCGAGGCCCCCTCGAACAGCACCGACTCCAGCCCGTCCACCTGGCCCATCACCTTGTTCAGGATGGGGAAGGAGTAGTCCACCAGACGGGAGAGGATCTGGTAGAGCAGGAAGCCTGAGCCGAAGCCCATGTTCTCCTTGCGCACCTCCTCCGACACGGAACAGTCCTGGAGCAGCTTCACCAGCGGGCGCAGCTCCCCCCGGTGGATGGTCACAACGTAGGAGGCGCCCACGAAGATGGCTATCTGGGAGGCGCGCGTGAGACGCGTGCGCTCGTTGAACACCGGGAAGTGGAGCACCAGGAACAGGTAGGCGGGGTACTCGTCCAGCTTGGGGAGCTGCAGACGTGAGGTGGAGTCTTCCAGGTCCAGAGGGTGGAAGGGGAAGTGCTCCTGGATGTAGGCCATCTCGGCGGTGCCGGGGTTGCGCAGGTCGTACCAGGCGAGCCCCTCGTGCTCGACCAGCTCTATCTTCAGCTTCTGGCCGGACGCATCCGTCATGGTCATGGCCCAACCCCTTCGCCTGCCCGCGCGCCAGTCTAGCAGCCGCCCCGACGCCCTCACATGCTCTCGATCGGCGGGTTCCGGGCGCCTGGCGGGCTCAGGCAAGCAGGTTCGCCAGCAGCCGGGCAGCTACCTGCTTGTCCAGCGGCGAGTTGTTGTTGCCGCACTTGGGCGACTGGATGCAGGAGGGGCACCCCTCGGCGCACGCGCACGCCTCGATGACCTCGCGCGTCGCTGTGAGCAGTTCGGTCAGCACCGCATGGCCGTGCTCGGCGATGCCCACGCCCCCCGCGTGCCCATCGTAGATGAACACCGAGGGCTCGCCCGTGTCGGGGTGCAGCGGGGTGGAGACGCCGCCGATGTCGTTGCGGTCACACAGGGCGAACAGCGGCAGAACGCCGATGGCCGCGTGCTCCAGCGCGTGCAGTCCCCCGGCGATGTCGGCGCCTTCTTCAGCGAGCCATCGTTGCGAGCGTTCGGGCAGGCCGAACCACAGCGCCGTGGTGCGGAAGATGCGCGAGGGTAGGTCCAGCGGCTCCTCCGGGGCATCGCCCCCCGCCAGCAGGTCAGGCTCGCGGTCCGGGGCCTGGCTCGCACCGTAGAAGCCGCGCTTGCGGAAGGAGACCACGTGCCTGCTCACCTCCACCTCGCCGAAGCAGGCCGTGGTGCCCCCGAAGGGGCGCTGGACGAGGTTGCCGAGCACCCGGATGTCCGTGAGCACCCGGGCCTGGGTGAAGTAGTCCACGTCGGCGCGCTCCACGGCGGCCACGCCCGCGTCCAGGTCCAGCTCACGCACCAGGTAGGGGTCGCCCTGGTGCAGGTAGACCGCGCCGGGATGCAGCTGGGCGAATGCGGCGCCCTCGTCAACGTGCTCCAGCACCCGCCCCGTGCCCACCTCGGTCACCACGTACTGACGCCTATCCACCGAGCGCACCGCCACACCGGCGGCGGGGTAGTCCACCGAGGCCGGGACGAACCACTGCCCCGCGCGCTGGGTGAGCAGCCCCTCCGCCTCCAGCGCGCCGGTCTGCTCCGTGAAGCGCGGCCCGAACAGCGCGGCGTCGGAGGGGCGCAGCGGTATCTCGTAAGCGGCGCACAGCAGGTGCGGGCCCAGCACGTGGGGGTTGTCGTGACGGATGCGCGCGTGCTCGTGGGGACGGCCGAAGAAGAAATCCGGGTGGCGCACCAGGTACTGGTCCAGGGGGTTGTCCTGGGCCACCAGCACCGAGAGCGACTCCTGCCCCGCCCGTCCGGCGCGTCCCGCCTGCTGCCAGGTGGATGCGATGGAGCCGGGGTAGCCCGCCAGGAGCGTTGCGTCCAGGTCACCGATGTCTATCCCCAACTCCAAGGCGTTGGTGGCCACCACCCCCAGCAGCTCACCTCCGGCCAGGCCCCGCTCTACGGCGCGCCTATCTTCTGCCAGATACGAGGCCCGGTAGGGCTTCACCCGCCCGGCCAGGGCGGGCTGGGAGACGCGCAGGCGCTCGCGCACGTTGCGGTAGACCACCTCGGCCTGGCGGCGCGTGCGCACGAACGCCAACGTGCGCACATCGCGCTTGAGGAGCATCTCCAGCAGGCGCGCCGTCTCGCTCCCCGC
>JAYNIL010000013.1:28774-40963 GCA_038109085.1 Chloroflexota bacterium | reverse complement strand
CGTGATACGTGATTACGTGGCGAACGCGCTGCGCGCTCTCAAGGAGCAGGAGGGTAGGGCCATCCTCACGGATGGCTCCAGAACGCTGGTGGCCGAGCTTCTGCGGGCGGACCTGGTGGATGAGCTCCACCTGGTGACCTTCCCGCTGCTGGTGGGTGCAGGCAAGCGCCCGTTCCCGCAGGACGCCCACCGCATCTTCACTCTGGAGTCCTGCAGGGCGACGCCCACTGGCGTGGCCATCTCCCACTACACCCGCCGGGTCTAGTCAGGCAGCCGCTGGGTCTCGACGCCCGGCATGACGAAGGGCGGGCGCGCCGCGTCCGATATCTCCACGCCGGGCCCGCTCACCCCGAACAGCGTGAGCTCGCGCTGGGCCAGGTACTCCGTGCCGCCGCCCTTGAGCATGCGGAAGGGCAGGTCGTGCCCGGGGTAGATGATCTCCGCCTCGGCCAGCACTCGCTCGATGGAGCGCCGGGCGTCGTCCTCGCTCCAGAACACTAGCGCGTTGCGCTTGGCGATGGCGACGCCCGGGTTCTGGATGCCGTCGCCGGTCACGGCAACGGGCCCCTCGGCGGTGTCCACGATGGCCGCCATGGTCCCGGCGCTGTGCCCTGGCGTGTGCAGCAGCCGCACACCAGGCTCTATCTCGAAGCCGTCCTCCACCGCCTCCACGTGCTCCAGGCTGTCCAGCAGCGCGCTCGTCCAGCGCGGGGTGGCCCAGTCGTTGGCGTGGGGGGCGCTGGCGTATAGGCGCTCCCATTGGTGCAGCAGCACCCGGGCGTTGGAGAACAGATCGGCGTTCTGCACGTGGTCCCAGTGGGTGTGGGTGAGCACCACGTTGTCCACGTCCGCCGGGGTGAGCCCGCGCTCGGCCAGCGCCGCCACTAGCGGGCTGCGCCGCCCCACGTGGCCCGTGTCCACTATGGTGCGGGTGGCCCCGATGATGAGCAGCGTGGCGCAGAACGCCGCCGAGCCCTGGCCCGTGCGGAACCCGTCGCCGTGGAGCAGCACCTCGACCGTGGGCGTGGTCTTGGACGTGGGCATGAGGGCACCTCCGTGGTGTGGGCAGTTATAGCACGCCGCTGACAGCGCGTGCGCGCTGCCGTATCCTCGCGCCACCCCTGCCAGGAGGCGCGCCGTGTCCACCATCACCCTTGATGAAGCCGTCCGCATGATCACCGCGGGCATCGCCAGGGCCCAGGAGATGGGCATTCGCGTGTCGGTGGCGGTGCTGGACCCGCGTGGGGACCTCATCGCGCAGCACCGGATGGACGGGGCGCTGTGGCGTTCGGTGCCCATCGCCCAGGGCAAGGCTGCGGCATCTGCCGCGTGGAACATCTCCTCCAAGGAGCTGGAGGCGCGGTGGGAGAGCCCCGTGGTGCGCGCCTTCGCCATGATGGAGAACGGGCGCCTCATCCCTGGCCAGGGCGCGCTTCCGGTGCGCCGGGCAGATGGCACGCTGGCCGGGGCCATCGGCGTGTCCGGGGCCAAGCCTCCGGAGGACGAGGCCGTGGCCCAGGCCGGGCTGGAGGCGCTGTAGTGGACGCATTCAAGCCCAAGCCTGAGGACATCGTCCACGTTTCAGCCGAGGCGCTGCGCCCCGCGCTGGAGGGGCTGTTCCGCTCGGCGGGCGAGCCTGAGGAAGCGGCTCAACGCGCGGCCGACGTGCTGCTCCAGGCCGACCTGCGCGCCGTTGAGAGCCACGGCGTCTCCAACATGATGAAGATCTACCTCGATGAGTATGCCGAGGGTACGCTGGTGGCCAGAGCGCAGTGGGAGGTGGAGCGCGAGCGCGCGGCCACCGCCACCATCAACGCCAACCTGGCCCACGGCCTGGTCATCGCGCCCATCGCTATGCAGATGGCCATCGAGAAGGCGCGGGCGGGGGGCCTGGGCGCGGTGACGGTGCACAACGCCGGGCACCTGGGCATGGCTGCCTACCATGCCATGCTGGCGTTGCCGGAGGACATGGTGGGCGTGTGCATGACCGCCGCCGGGGCCTCGGTGCTGCCCACCTTCGGGCGCGAGCCGCGCCTGGGCACCAACCCCATCGCCATCGCCGCGCCCGCAGGCTCCGAGCGCCCCTTCGTGCTGGACATGGCGACCTCCGTGGTGCCGGTGAACAAGGTGCGCAACACTCGCCGCGCTGGGCACCTGCTGCCTGCGGGCATCATCGCCGGAGCCGACGGCACGCCCATCCTGGAACCGGTGGCCGTGCCCGACCCGTTCCTGCTCCTCCCGCTGGGCTCGGCGCGTGCGTCGGGCTCCCACAAGGGCTACGGCCTGGCCGCCGCCGTGGAGACGCTGTGCTCCATTCTCTCCGGGGCGGGCTACGCCACGGTGCTGCCCCGCACCTACTATCGCCACTTCCTCATGGCCATCAACATCGACGCCTTTACCGAGATCAGCCGGTTCAAGGAGCTGATGGACGGCTACATCCGCGACCTGCACGCCACGCCGCCCGCCGCTGGGCATGAGCGGGTGCTGGTGGCGGGCGAGCCGGAGTGGGACTCCCACGCCGAGCGTAGCCGGGACGGCATCCCGCTGCACAAGGACGTGGTGGCCTGGCTGCGGGCCGAATGCGCCACCCGCGCCGTCCCGCTGAGCATCTAGACACCACAAGGAGAACGCCATGCGCGCCGCCTGGTACACCCGTTACGGCCCCGCCCGTGAAGTCTTCGTCATCGGCGAGATGCCAACGCCGACGCCCGGACACGGCGAGGTGCTGGTGCGGGTGCACGCCTCCGGCGTGAACCCCTCGGACTACAAGTCGCGCCTGGGCTCGCGAGGGGCGTTCGCTTACGAGCGCATCGTCCCCCACTCGGACGGCGCCGGCGTCATTGAGGCCGTGGGGCCGGGCGTGAGCCGGGCACGGGTGGGCCAGCGGGTGTGGCTGTACGAGGGGCAGTGGCAGCGCCCCCTGGGCACGGCGGCCGAGTACATCGCGCTCCCTGCGCACCTGGCCGTGCCGCTCCCGGAGGCGCTCTCCTTCGCCGAGGGCGCGTGCATCGGCATCCCCGCCATGACGGCCCACCGGTGCCTCTTCGCCGATGGCCCGGTGGACGGGGCCACGGTGCTGGTGACGGGCGGTGCGGGCGCTGTGGGCCACTACGCCATCCAGCTGGCGCGCTGGGCCGGTGCGGGCATGGTCATCGCCACCGTCTCTGGCGATGCGAAGGGGGCCCACGCCCTCGCGGGCGGGGCTGACCACGCCGTGAACTACCGCAACGGCGATGCGGCCGCCGAGATCCTCGAGCTGACGGACGGGCACGGCGTAGACCGCATCGTCGAGGTGGACTTCGGCGGCAACCTGCCCCTGTCCGAGAAGGTGCTGGCGCCCAACGGCTCCGTTGCCTCCTACGCCTCCACGGGCAACCGGGAGCCCACCCTGGTCTACCAGGCGTTCTCCCGGCGCAACATCACCTTTCGCCTGGTGCTGGTCTACTCCATGCCGCCCGAGGCCAAGGCGGACGCCGTGGACGACATCACCGACGCCCTCGCCGAGGGGGCGCTCTGGCACCCCGTGGGCGCACGCCATTCCCTGGACGACATCGCCGCTGCGCACGAGGCACAGGAGCAGGGCGCGGTGATGGGCAACATCGTCATCGAGCTGCCCTAGGCGCTAGTCCAGCGGCCGCCCGCGCAGGCGCTTGGTGGTGGAGCGGCGCGACTTGGCCTCCAGCCGCCGCTCCTTGGCCGCCCGGCTTGGGCGGGTGGGTGTGCGCGGGCGCGGGGGCACTGCCGCCGCCGCCAGCAGCGCAGTCAGGCGCGCCAGGGCGTCGGCCCGGTTGCGGTCCTGTGAGCGGTAGCGCTGCGCTTTGATGAGCACCACGCCCTCCGCGCTCATGCGCGAGCCCGCCAGAGCGCGCAGGCGCTCCTTCACAGGCCCCGGCAGCGATGGCGAGCCCGCCGCGTCGAACCGCAGCACGGCCGCCGTCGCCACCTTGTTCACGTTCTGCCCGCCGGGCCCGGATGAGGTCACGAACTCGAAGGAGAGCTCCTCCTCGGGTATGGCGATGGTGCGGGTGACTTCCAGCATGCCCCCAGGCTATCGATGCGAGCGCGCGTTGACACCCCCCTGCGCGCTGCTATGCTCGCGCCAATCCCCACGATGAGGTCGTCATGGCACGCTCCAAGAATCCCGTGCGCTTCGGGCTCAACCCGCGCAACTTCCCCTACGACAAGCTGGTGCAGGTGGTGCAGTCCGCCGAGAAGGCCGGGTTCCAGGTCGTCTCGTTCTCCGACCGTCCACCGGAGAACAATCTGGAGGGGTGGACCCTCGCCACGGCCATCGCCGTGCAGACCTCCCGCATCAACGTCACCCACTCCACGCTGAACATCCCGCTGCACCACCCGGCCATGTTGGCCAAGAAGGCGGCGGCGCTGGACATCATCTCCGGTGGGCGGCTCATCCTCTCCCTGGGCGCGGGCACCCAGGAGGACCACTCCACCACCTACGGCCACCACTATGGCTCGGCCGGTGAGCGGGTGGACGGGCTCATCGACGCCATCGCCATAGTGCGGGGCATGCTCTCCGAGCCCTCGTTCACCTATATGGGCAAGGTGTACCACGTGGACAACGCCGTGGTGGAGCCCAAGCCCGTCCAGAAGCCCATCCCCATCATCATCGGCGCGGCCAAGCCACGCATGTTGGGCCTCACCGGCCGCGTAGCCGACGGCTGGCTGCGCAACGGCGGCTGGCCGGGCTCCACCGCCGCCTACAAGGAGCAGCTGGAGCAGGTGGAGCGGGGCGCCGAGCAGGCCAAGCGCGACCCGGCGGCCCTGCGTCGCGTGCTCAACTGCACCGCCTACGTGGGCACGGGCGACATCGCCACCCACACCCCCAAGACCTTCGGCAACCCCGGTGGGCTCATGGGCCGCCCGGAGGACGTGCTGGAGATCGTGGAGGAGTACCGCGAGGCCGGCGTGGATACCTTCCACGTCCAGTTCCTCAACGACATCGTGGACGAGCAGATATCGGCCTTCGGCGAGGCCGTGATTGCCAAGGTGAAGTGACCGCAGAACCTTCAGGCTGCTGACGCATCGGAACTGACGGCAATAGCGTTTTGGCCATGCGCCCGCTGCCATGTGCGAGCGCTGCGACCGGGGGAGAACACAGATGCCTAGGCTGGAAGACCTCTCGGAGCAGGCTCGCCAGGGCCACCTCAACTTCCCCTGCTTCGACCACGACGATGCACCCTTCGTGCCGCTTGCCAAGCCCCTCTCACAGGTGCGGCTGGGGCTGGTGACCACGGCGGGTATCCACGTGCGTGGCGATAAGCCCTTCGCCTCGGGCGACCAAGACTGCCGGGTGCTGCCGATGGACACCCCGCTGCGCGATGTGGTCATGTCGCACACGAGCATCGGCTTCGACCGCACCCCCTTCATGCGTGACCCCAACATCACCTACCCCGTGGACCGGCTGCGGGAGCTGGTGGCGAGGGGTGAGCTGGGGGGTCTGGGCCCCAACGGCTACTCCTTCATGGGCGCGCTGCGTTCCCCGCGCACCATCGAGCAGGAGACAGGCCCGCAGGTGGGCCAGAGCCTCAGGACTGAGGGGGTGGACGCCGTCCTGCTTACCCCCACCTGACCCAACTGCACGCACACGGTCAGTGTGCTTGCGCGGGCGATCGAGGAGCAGGGGCTCCCCACTGTTACCCTGGCGCTCATCAGGGAGCACGCGGCCCGGGTGAAGCCCCCGCGCGCCTTGTGGGTGCCCTATCCCTTCGGCTATGCGCTGGGCAAGGCGGATGATCCCGCCTTCCAGCACCGCATCATCGCCGCTGCCCTGGGTCTCTTCGCTCAGCCCACCGGCCCCGTGCTGGCCGAGTTCACCGAGGACATCGGCGCACCTGCCCGCATGCTCCAGGCGTCGGCGACCAAGACCACCGTGGCGGATGCAGACCCGCTGGCCGAGCTTACGGCCCTGCGCGGCTACTACGAGCGATGGGTGTCCGAGCACGGTGACCGGACGATGGTGGGCGTGAGCCCCGTGCCCCAGCGCCGGTTCCGGGGGCTGGTGAAGGCCATGCTCGACTACGCCGCAGGCGCGAGCCCGGAGCCGGAGGATAAGCCCGCGGATATGCCGCTGAACCGCTTCTTCCGGCTGGGGGCCGATGACCTGAAGGGCTTCGCCCTGGAGGCGCGCATGTGCCAGCGTCCCGATGACCGGGACAACGCCCTCTATGCCTGGTTCTGGAGCGAGACGGGCCTTGGCGCGCTGCTGGCGAAGGTGGCCGCGCGCATGGCGGGGGAGGGCGACGAGCGTAGCGCCCAGGGCATCGCCCGCTAGGACTCGCCCCGCAGGGCCCGCACCCGCGCTGGCGTGGGAGGGCGGCGGGCCGCGGCGAAAAACACCATGCTCACCAGCGTGGCTGCGCCGATGATGGCGAAGGCCTCGGTGTAGTTGCCGTATCGGTCGTGGAACACGCCCGCCAGCACCGGGCCCACGATGGACCCGCTCATGGTGAGTGACGACGCCCATCCGCTGATGGTGCCCAGGAACCGGCGTCCGTAGTAGTCGGCTCGTATGGACATCATCAGCGGTCCGCGCATGCCCCAGGCAACCCCGTGCAGCAGGGTCACCACTACCACGGCTGGTACGCTGGTCTGGTAGGCCAGCAGCAGCATGGCGCACCCGTGGCCCACCATGGCAGCCGCCGCCAGCATGCGTTTGGAGAGCCGATCGCCCAGCGCCGCACCCGCCAGCTGGCCCGTCACCTGCCCGGCCATGATGCCGGGGAAGACCAGCGAAGCCGTCCCTGCGCTCCAGTCGTTGCGCTCCATCAGGTGGGGGACGATGTGGGCGGGCACCGCCGCCACCACCAGCAGCGCCATGCCGTGCCCGGCGGCGATGAGCCAGAAGGCCCTATCGCGCATCGCCTCGCCTACCCGGAAGTCCGTCTCGTCCCCCCGCACGGGTGCGGCGCCTTTCTTGAGCGCTGGGGGTGCATCTCCCTCCAGGGGCGGGTCCCCGTCGGGGCGTAGGCCCATGGACTCGGGGTTGCGCTTGTACAGCAGCGAGAGAGGTATCCCCAGCACCATCAGCACCACGCCGGACGCGAAGGCCGTCGGCCGCCATCCGTTGGCCGCCACCGACCAGGCCACCAGCGGGGCTACTAGGGCCCCGGCCGAGTACCCCATGGATGAGAGGGAGATGGCGCGCGAGCGCTTGCGCAGGAACCACTGGGCGATGGCGGTCTGCACCGTGAGGAACCCCGCCAGCGATGAGCCGATGGCGATGACCGCCATGGCCGTGAAGAAACCCCAGAGCGTGTGGACGGCGGACAGGCCCATGAAACCCAGCCCGAAGCTGGTGATGCCCACCAGTATCACGGGGCGTGGGCCGAACCGGTCCACAGCCCAGCCCTGCAGGGGCCCCAGCAGGCCCGTCTCGATGCGCACCATGGCGAAGCCCCAGGAGATGACACCACGGCTCCAGCCGTAGGCCGCCTCCAGCTCCACCAGATAGAGCCCCTGCGAGAGGAACAGCAGGGAGTTGTGGAGCATCTGGGTGACCATGGACGAGGCCACCACCCACCAGCCGTAGAACACGCGGCGCCGGGCCGCTGGCGGACGGCTTGAACTGCTCACACAGATGCTCCGGGACGGGGTGGGCGCATGCTAGCACAGGGCCGGGGCGCTTCAGAGCCCCGGCCCTGTCTTGCTCCGCTCCCTCCGGTTCCCTCCGTCGCTCGTTCAAGGGGGACACCCCCTGGGCGATTCGCGCCGAAACCCCGGCGGCCCCAGAAGGGGCTTACGATGGAACGCTTCCTTCCGGGGGCTCTTCGGCCCCCAAACCCCCCGGCCCCCACTGCACCCCTCTAGCCCGGACCATCACTGGCTAGTCGGCGTGTTTGGGTCTGCGCCCCACTCCCTATCCCGAACTATGCGAATAGGCCACTGGCCTGCTGCCAAGAGCGCTCGCCGAGGGCGCGGAGACGGGGTAGCCCCCGGAGGGGGGCAGGGGAGTCCCCTGGTGCGAGGCAGCCGCAGGCGGCCGGGGAACGAAGCTAGTCGTACCACTGGCCCGTGATGGTGCGCACCTCCGGGTATCCGGGGTCGTCGATGGTGGTCTCGAAGGGTGGGAAGAGGCAGTCGATGATGAGCCCTGGCCCGCCGGTGGGGCCGTGCGCGTTCCGCGCCTGCTCGCGCAGCTGGTCTATCTGGTCCTGGAGCTTGTCGGCGATACCCAGCAGCACGCGCGTCTCTGTCTCGCCGGTGCGCAGCTTGGAGCGCAGGAACGCCAGCGCCTCCGCCACCTCCTTCTCCTGCTTCGCCTTCACCTCGGCGATGCCCCCGTGCCACTCTCCCGGCGGGTGCCAGGTGATTATCGGGGTCATCTCGCCCGCCCACCGGAAGGAGAGTTCGCCGCTGGTGTGGGAATGCCGTACGCCGGGCTCGCCGGGCAGCTGGAGCAGCGCGGTGACGATCACCTGGTCGGTCTCCAGCACGCTGAAGACGCGCCGGCGCGGTCGTCCGGACACCTCCAGTCCGCGCCAGCCCTTCTGGGATTCGGGCAGGTCGAAGGGGTTGATCGTGGGGGCCATCGCACGCCTCCTGCTTATGAAGTGCGCGCAGTATGCGCCGTCCCGTCGCGGCGCGCATCGTCACCATGCACGGGCGCGAGAGGGAAACCCGCGTTGAGGCTGGGGGTTACCCCGGGGGTTCCGTGCTTCCTCGAGTGATCGCCTGCGAGAGCCCACATCACGGGCCGGGGTGAGCAGCGTGCTAGCGCCTGACGGCACCGCGCACGGCCGCCTCGTCCCACTCCATGCCCAATCCCGGCTCCTCCGGCACCAGCAGGTCGCCCTCCCGCATGTGGAGCGGGCGCTTGAACAGCGGCGCCGTGGCGGGGAGCCACTCCACGTAGCGCGCGTTCTGCGTGGCTGCCAGCAGATGGATGGATATCTCCGGCGCCAGGTGCGCCGTCACCCCCACCCCCTCACGGGTCGCGGCCCGCGCCGCTCGCATCCACCCCGTCACCCCGCCGATGCGCAGCGCGTCCAGCATCAGCACGTCCACCACGCCGGAGCGCACCAGCCCCAGCGCCTCCTCCACGCTGAAGCACCGCTCTCCCGCGCACACCGGCGGCCCGCCCGCGGAGCGCACCCCGCGCAGCCCGTCGGTATCGCCGTGGCCCACCGGGTCCTCCAGCCAGCCCAGGCGGTGCGGGGCGAACAGGCGCGCCATCCCGGCGGCCTGCTCACCTGACCAGGCGAAGTTGGCATCGGCTAGCAGCGTGCCGCTCCCCGCCGCCTCGCGTGCGGCGCTCACGCGCTCGGCCTCGGCCTCGGGGCTCGATTGACCGCCCACGCGCATCTTGAAGATGCGGAACCCCGCCGCCCTGTGGCGTGCGATGGCCTCCCCCAGCGCCTTGGGCCCCGCCGAGCGCCACAACTCACCGGAGGCGTAGGCAGGGATGCTCCCACGCTGGGCGCCCAGCAGGCTGGCGATGCTCTGGCCCTTCTCGCGCCCGTAGGCGTCCCACAGGGCGATGTCCAGCACGCTCACGGCCATGCGGCCCGCCTCGGTGCCGCCCACCGTGCGCTCCGCCGCCTCCAGGCGCTCCTGGAATCCAGCGGGCGTCTCGCCCTCGGCGCCCACCAGCGCGTGCCCCACCTTGCCCGCGGCGTGAACCACGGCGCGCGTGTCGCGCATGGCGAGGCGGTAGGTGAAACCCATGCCCTCAGCCCCGCTCGCCGTCTTGAGACGCACCAGCACGTGCGGTATCGCGTGCACCACCATCCCCTCGCCCAGGGTCATGGGGCGCGGGTGCGGCACGGTGACCGACTGAACGCTGACGCCGGTGACGCGCACGGCCTACTGGGGGTGGGAGCGCAGCCACTCCACGTAGGCGCCGATGCCGGAGGTGATGTCATAGCGGGGCTCATAGCCCACGTCCGCCTTGGCGCGGGAGATGTCCATCACCGGGTTCTCTGGGTTGCCGGGCGTGCGGCCGGGCTTGAGCGACGGGCACGTGGCGTTGGGCAGCGCGGCCTGCACCGCGGCGAGGATCTGCTTGTTGGAGGTGGCCTTTCCGGAGCCCACGTTGTAGACCCGGTTAGGGAGCGCCTTTGCCAGGTGCACCGCCGCGATGCCCCGCGCCAGGTCTTCCACGTGGGTCCAGTCGCCCTGGTCGGCATCGTTCAGCATCCCGCCGGGCCGGTCGGCGAAGGAGGGCGCCTCGCCCTTGAGCGCGGCATGCACCATCCGGCTCATGGGATTGAACATGGAGTAGTAGAGGGGCCCGTAGATGGAGCCGATGCGCACGCAGGCCACGTCGAGCCCCGCCCGGTCGGCGTAGTGCAGGGCGTGTATCTCCATGCCCTTCTTGAACGCCTCGATCTGCGTCTTGGAGGTGGTGGGCAGGCCTGCATCCTCCCGGAACGGGCCAGCGGGCAGCGAGCCGTAAACCGAGGTGGATGAGGCGAGGGTCACCCGGCGCAGGCCCGAGGCGCGCGCGGCCTCTAGCACGTTCTGCAGCCCCTGGGTGTAGATCTGGTAGTCCTGGTGGGCCGAGAGCCCGCGGGCGGGCGGCGCGGCGAAGGAGATGATGGAGTCGGCCTTGGTGCGGCGCACCACGTCCAGCACCTCGAAGGTGTTGGTCACGTCCATGCGCTCGGTGAACAGGCTCTTGCCCACGTGCTCGGCCAGCACGTCGGGGACGCGGTTGGCCGAGTGCTGGGTGATGGTCACCTGCTCTCCGCGTGCCAGCAGCTCGCGCGTCGTGTTCATGCCGATGAAGCCCATGCCGCCGATGACCAGGATCATGGTCCACCTCCTGTGTGCGGGGTCTGTTCTACCACGCCCGTGACCGGCGTGCATGGGGGGTCTGGATTCGGGCGGGGCACGGGCCTAAGATGCGCGGGCCTTGAGCACCCAGCCGCCCGTACCCCCAACGACCCCCGCACCGGAGCCGGCTGGCCCCCGCCGGCGCGTGCGCCTGTCTACCTTCTCCTCCCTCTCCCAGTCGCGCTACCGCGTCTACTTCGCGGCCATGTTCTTCTTCTTCGCTGCCATGCAGATGACGGTGCTGGCGCGTCCGTGGCTGGCCTACGAGCTCTCGGCAGATGCCTCGGGGCAGCGTTCGGCCCTCGCCCTCGGCATCACCGTGGCGGCCAACAACCTGCCCCAGCTGTTACTCTCCCCCCATGCCGGAGCGCTGGCCGACCGCTTCTCCAAGCGGGCCATCCTCCAGATCTCCTTCGCCGCGATGCTGGCCTTCGCGGTGCTCACGGCAGTGGGCATCGCCCTAGACCTGCTTGCCTGGTGGCACGTGAGCCTCATCGGCGTGGCCCAGGGCGCGGCCATGACCTTCATCCTGCCCACCCGGCGCGCCATGGTGGCGGACCTGGTGGACAAGGAATACCTGCTCAACGCCACCGCGCTGCACACCGCCACGCAGAACTTCAACCGCATGATCATGCCGGCCACCGGCGGGGTCATCATCGAGTGGGTGGGTGCCCAGTGGGCCTACGTGGTCATCGCCGCCCTGTACGTGGTGGCCATCCTCACCCTGCTGGGGGTGCCTGCCGCCGCCGGGGCCACCAGCGGCATGCGCCAGAGCATGAAGGGCGCCGTGAGCGAGGGCTTCCGCTACGCACTGCATGAGCCCACCATCCGGGCGTTGCTGCTCATCAACCTGGTGGCCTCGGTCTTCGCCCAACCGCTCCAGAACCTGCTCCCGCTCTTCCAGGACGTGTACGGCATCGGCGCGGCGCAGGTGGGCGTCATGCTCACCTTCTTCGGCGCCGGCTCGCTGCTGGGCTCCACCACCGCCGCCTCTGTGGGCAACTTCCAGCGCAAGGGCCTCCTGCTCATCGCCTTCTTCCTGGTCCTCGGCGGAGCAACCGTCGCCTTCGCCTTCTCACCCCTCTATGCCGTCGCGCTGGTGCTGCTCACCCCCGTGGGCTTCGGGCACTCCGGGCGCCACGCGGTACACCTGGCCATGCTGCAGTACTACGCCAAGCCCGAGATGCGTGGGCGGGTGCAGGCGCTGAACGTGATGCAGGGCGGGCTGATGCCCGCTGCGGTGCTGGCCATCTCCGCCGCCGCCGACTTGGTGGGTACTCCGTGGGCCGTGGGCTCAACGGGCATCGCCATCCTGGCCTATACCCTGTGGGAGCTGCTGTTCACCCGGCGCATCCGCGCCCTCACCTGACGCCCGCGCGTGAGATTGTGGGACGA
>JAYNIL010000013.1:0-28674 GCA_038109085.1 Chloroflexota bacterium | reverse complement strand
CGCGCGTGAGATTGTGGGACGAGGCCGCAGGCGTGAGGAAGAGAGCGATGGCAGAGGGCAAGACCACCAAGCGGACGGCGAAGAAGGCGGATGGGTTCAGCGCCGAGGAGCGCGCCGCCATGCGTGAGCGCGCCCGGGAGCTGAAGGCAGGCGCCAGTGCCGCCGACGGCGAGGCCGAGGTGCTGGCCAAGATCGCGGCCATGCCCGACTCGGACCGGGCCATGGCCGAGCGCCTCCACGCCGTCATCAAGGCCGCCGGGCCCACCCTTACCCCTCGAACCTGGTATGGCATGCCCGCCTACTCGCACGACGGGCAGACGCTCTGCTTCTTCCAGCCTCGCGCCCAGTTCAAGGCGCGCTACATGACCCTCGGCTTCTCGGACAAGGCGCACCTGGACGAGGGCCCGATGTGGGCCACCTCCTTCGCGCTGATGGAGCTGACGCCGGAGGCCGAGGCGCGCATCACCGAGCTGGTGCGCCGTGCGGTGGGCTAGCGCGAGCGCGATTGCTTGAAGCCGCGGGTGAGCCGCTCCCACCCCAGGCGCTGATAGAACCCCTCGCCCGTCTCCGAAGCGTTGAGTATCAGGTTCACCTCGGGCCCCAGCTCGGCGCGCACCCGCTCCAGCATCGCCTGGCCGATGCCCTGGCGCTGGTGGTCCGGGGCCACCACCACCTCGGCCACGAAGCCGTAGTAGGCCCTATCGGTCAGCACCCGCACGAAGCCCACCATCCGCCCCGCCTCATGGGCGCTCACCACCAGCCCCGCCGCGGCGAACATGCGCGCCACGCGCCCCGCATCGTCCAGCGGGCGCTTGAAGCCCCCCGCCACCAGCAGCGCGGCGGCCTCCTGGGGATCTATTGCCGCGTCCAGCCGGTACTCCACGCTCACGGTGCGCCTCGTTGACAGGGGGGTGAGCCAATCCTACGATGCCGCTACTCTCTAGGCACCCCTGTGCAGGGGTGGCAGGGAGGAGGCGTGCGATGGCAACAATGACCGTGGCTGACAACCGGGCGTTCATCGCTCAGGTGTTGGAGGAGATCGTTCGGCCGGGCGCCGACCGGCTCATGGCCTCCCGCTACTTCACCGACCTGCAGAACGGCACCCTCACCACCCGTCGCCTGCAGGGATGGGCGCTCCAGCACTACTGGTTCAACCAATCGCTCATCAAGGGCTACGCCCTGCGCATGGTGCGCGGTGCCGAGTCAGAGGCCGCCTTCAATGCGGCGGTGCACGCCTTCAATGAGGAGCAGACCCACCCGGCCATGGCGAAGAGGTTCGGTCTGGCCCTGGGTCTGACCGAGGCCGACTTCGCCGAGGTGCAGCCCATCCACCCAGTGCTGGCGCACACCGGCGCGGTGCTCGCCTCCATGTACGTGCTGCCCAACCTGGCGCAGCGCCGGGCCTCGGGCCTGGCCAACGAGACTATGGTGCAGCGCTACGCAACGGCGCTCGACCAGCGACTGCGCGAGGCCCCTTACAACATGAGCGCCGATGCGCTCACCTTCTTCGTGGTGCATGGCGTGGCGGACATCCGCCACTCACAGGAGGCGGCCGACCACCTGGCCACCATCATCAAGGACGACCACGACCGGCAGGTGGTGCGGGCCATGGCGCAGCACATGGTGGACTTCAAGTTGGCCAAGTTCGAAGGCATCTACGAGGCCTACGCCTAGGGATACGGGTGGGTATCCGCGCCTGCTCCGTGGGCGCGAGCAAGGAGCAACAGCCATGACCATGAACATTCGTACGGACACGCTCGGGCACACGGTTAAAGCTAAGGCGGTGAGTCCGGTTTCGGGCAAGCGCAAGCCGCCCGCGCCGGGCACCACCACCAAGTACCTGACCATTTCCGGTGACAACCATATGGACGTGGTCTGGTACCCCAAGGGCATCATCCAGGACCGCATCGAGCGCAAGTACCGTGATGCCGCCCCCAAGGTGGTCGAGTCGGACAAGGGCACCATGTGGTCGTGGGAGGGCTCGCTGCGCGTGCCCGCCGCAGACGGGGCGGACTGGGCTAAGCACGTGGGGCGCCAGTTCACGGACATCGAGGTGCCTGAGGGCAAGATGCCTTCCACCGACCCTGAGGTGTTGCTCACCCACATGGACATGGGGGCAATCTACGCGGGCGTCTTCTACGGCAACACCCGCAAGTGGTCATTCAAGGACCGCGATTTGGAGCTGGCCGTCTACCGGGCGTTCAATGACTGGACGCGCGAGGTGTCGAATGCCTCTCCCGACCGCATCATCGTCCTGCCCTGGCTGCCCACCCGCTATCCCGACGCGTGCGTGGCTGAGCTGCAGCGCATGGTGAAGGCAGGTGCACGTGCGGTGGAGTTCTCCCCCGCGGACGCCGAGACGGGCGCGCCCATCTGGTCGCCGGTATGGGAGCCGCTGTGGGCCGCCGCCGCCGAGGCGGGGGTAGTCATTTGCGGGCACATTGGCGATGCCGCGGGCACCCCGTACCCGCCTAACGAGTATGGGCAGTCCCTGGCGCACTTCTCCCAGGTGCCTTTTAACCCTATCGGCAAGCGCGTCGCCGAGTTTGTGTTTAGTGGCATGTTTGACCGATACCCGAACCTGAAGGTCTCTATTGCCGAGTGCCGCATCGGTTGGCTGCCGTTCCTGTTCCAATGGATGGACCGCTCGCATCGCCTGCGCATCTCGGACAGCATCTACCCGCTTAAGGAGCTGCCCACCCACTACATCCGCAACAACATGACTTTCACCTTCGAGGAGGACTACCTAGGCGCCAAGATGCTGGCCGACCCGGAGTACGGCCTCCAGGAGGTGGCCATCTGGGGCCTGGACTACCCCCACGAGCAGGGCAACACCTGGCCCGACTGCGGCCCGGCCATGGAGCGCATGTTCGGCCACCTGGACCGGGACCTGTTCCACGAATTGGTGTGGGGCCGCACCCAGAAGCTGTTCGGCATCAAGGGCCCACAGACCGCCTAGGAGCACCCTCTGGGAGACAGACATGGCGACCCGTTTCAAGAAGGAAGTGCTGCTGGCGGACGAACGCAACCGGGCCCTCTCGGCCCTGGTGCGCTACGGGCCGCACCTGTTCCTCTCCGGCTCCGACGGTAACCGGGACCTGGACACCAACGCCATCGTCCCGGAGTTGGACTGGCAGGCCACGCCCCAGTGCCACAACGCCTACGGGCGCCAGGCGCTGCGGCTGGAGCAGGCGGGCTACTCCGGCGAGGCCGCCATCTGGATCGAGAACTTCACCTCCGGCCAGCACTGGCGCCTTGAGCGAATGGCCACCTGGCCCGACCACTTCGGCGAGGTGGGCCACGCCCAGGCTGTGAGCTTCGGCGCCCAGTCCAAGATGGCGGGCACCAACATGCTCACCGCCGTGGTGCAGGGCCTCGACACGGCTATCCCCCGCGAGGTGCTGGTGCCCCAGCCCACGCGCGGGCGCGCCTCCCGCATCACGCGGGCGGGCGAGTTCACCTACGTCATCGGCGTGCGCGGGCGCTCCAACCCCTTCACCGGGGAGGAGGCGCCCGAGGAGACGGACGACCAGTTCGACGTCGAACTCCTCTATACCTACGAGTGGCTGCGCTCCCATCTGGAGAAGGGTGGCGGATCGCTGGACGACCTGGTGAGCACCCACGCCGCGCTGCGTTCCATCGCCGAGGCGCAGCACTACCGTGAGCGTCTCGCCGAGGTGCTGGGCGGGCAGGTGGCCCTGGCCCCCTACGCCGTGGGCACGCTGCTGGGTGGGCACGGGGTGATGGAGATAGGTGGCATCGCCGTGAACCCCGGCGAGAAGAAGGAGGTCGCTTGGCTGCCGGGCTCGCCTAAGGTTGCCCAGGCGGTGAAGGCCAACGGTCTGGTGTTCGCGGGCGGCTGCTCCGGCCTGGCCGACGCCAAGACCGGCAAGACGGTGCAGGAGCGCTACGGAGACAAGGACGCGCAGGTGGCCGGTGCGCTTCGGCGGCTGGAGGCCGCGCTGAACAAGTTCGACGCCACCCTTGCCGACGTGCTGCGCCTGGACGTGTTCCTGGACGACATCTACTACGAGGACCGGTTCATCGCTGAGGCCGCCAAGCTGCTGGGCCCGGAGCCCCCGGCCATGAACATCATCGGCGTGGACCTGGAGGGCAACGCCGAGGTCGAGGTCTCGGCCATCGCGGGGTGCCCGGCATGAGCACTGCTCCCGGCCCCGTCGCCCGCTCCGTCCCGTCAGATGCCATTATCGCCGAGCTCGAAAAGCTGAGCATCACGCATGTGGTCTGCATCCCGGACTCGTTCCAGAAGACGGTCATCGCCAAGCTGATGGAGCGCGCGACCCCGCGCTTCTTCATGGTGGCCACGGAGGACGAGGCCATGGGGGTGAACGCCGGCCTGTACGCGGGCGGGCAGAACCCCATGCTGCTGATTCAGAACAACGGCATCTTCGCCTCCATCAACACCATCAAAGCCATCTGCCTGGACGCCAAGGTGCCCACCTTCATCTTCGTCGGCCAGTTCCAGCGCGACGTGACCAAGCCGGTGGAGGAGAACTCCTCCCGCGCCGTCCGCATGCTGGAGCCCACCCTCGCCACCTGGGGCGTGCCCTACTTCCGTTTGGAGGGCCCGGACGATTTGCCCAACATCGAGCGCGCCTACCGCACGGCCTGGGAGACCGAGGGCCCGGCGGTGCTCATCGTCGGCGCGCCCACGTCCTAGACCCCCTGTCCGCACCGGAGGAACGATGGAGCGCTTTGAGGCGATTGACATCCTGGCCCGCACCCGTGAGGGGGCCATCAGCGTGGCCACCATGCAGTCGGTGGCGCCCTGGCACGACGCGGGCCAGGCCGACGGCCTGCACCTAGACGCCTCGCAGTGCATGGGTTCGTCGGCCTCTCTGGGGCTGGGTCTCGCTCTGGCCCAGCCGGACCGGCGAGTCATCGTGCTGGACGGGGACGGCTCGCTGCTGATGCAGTTGGGCTCGCTCGTCTCGGTGGCCGCTCAGGCTCCGGCCAACCTGTACCATTTCGTCTTCGCCAACGGGCGCCACCAGTCCACGGGCAACCAGCCGCTCCCTGGCCAGGGCCGCTTCGACTGGTGCGCCATGGCGCGTGGGGCGGGATACGCCCACGCCGAGCGCATCGCGGGGGCCGAGGAACTCATTGAGCGCCTGCCCGCCCTCTACGCCACCAAGGGCCCGGTGCTGGTGGAGCTGACCATCGCGCCGGAGAGCACCGAGCCGCGCTGGGCGGGCGTGCCCATGAGCAAGCAGATCGCCGGGCTCCGGGCCAACCTGGCCTAGCCCCACAGGAGAGAGGCATGAGCGATGCGGGCTACTGGCGGCTGTCGGCGGTTGAATTGCTGGCAGGCTATGAGCGCCGTGAGTTTTCCCCCGTGGAGGTCACGCGCGAGCTGCTGGAGCGCGCCGAGCGCCTGAACCCCCAGCTCTCGGCGTTCCTCGCCATCAACACGGACGATGCGCTCGCTGCTGCGCAGCGCGCCGAGGACGCCTGGCGCGCCAGCGGCGAGCGCGGACTGCTGTGCGGGGTGCCCGTCTCCGTCAAGGACTCCATCGAAGTGGCGGGCATGCCCACCACCTACGGGTCGCTGGCCTTCAGGGACAATCGGCAGCCCGACGCCGAGCTGGTGCGCCGCCTGCGCCGCGAGGGGGCCGTCATCACCGGGAAGACCAACCTGCCGGAGTTCGCCCTGCACGCCGGGGTGGACAATCGCATCAGCCCCCACGGGCGCAACCCGTGGAACTTGGCGCACACCTGCGGTGGATCATCGGGCGGCGCGGGCTCGTCGGTGGCCGCGGGCATCGGCCCCATCGGCATCGGCACCGACTCCGGCGGGTCCATCCGCATGCCCTCCGCTCTCAACGGCATCTACGGCATCAAGCCCACCTACCAGCGCATCCCGGCGGTGCAGACGTGGCGCGCCGCCCCCGGCCGCTCCCACAACGGCCCCATGACCCGCACGGTCCGCGACTCCGCGCTGCTCCTGCAGGCCATCGGCGGCTACGACCCGCGGGACCCCGAATCGCGCCACCACCCCACCGACTACATGGCCTTCGACCAGGGCGACCTGCGCGGGTTGCGCGTGGCCGTCTCGTACGATTTCGGCAAGGGCTTCCCCATGGATGCCGAGGCGCTGGCCCTCGTGCGCGAGGCCGCCGCGTTGCTGGAGTCCATGGGCTGCCAGGTGCGCGAGTCGCACCCGCCCACCATGGACGAGCCGGAGGAGCTGGAGCCGGGCGTGTGGGCGTACGCGGGCGACCACTTCGCCGCCGCCGAGGCGATGCTGCCCAACTTCCTGGAGAATCACGCGGACGAGCTGGGCCCGCACGCCCGGCCCATCTACGAGAAGGGCCCCGTTGCCAAGGCTTGGCAGTCGCGGCGCATCGTGCGGCGCAACCGGGCGTACGGGGCCGCGGTGCAGGAGTGGTTCCGCGACCACGACCTGCTCCTGTGCCCCACCATGGGCCCCGCGCAGACCGTGGAGCAGGCCGCCGAGGTCCGCCAGCGCTCCGGTCCGCCCCAGTCGTTCAACGTGCCCTTCAACCACGCCTATAACCCGGCGGCCGCCGTGCCCTTCGGCTTCCACACCAATGGCCTGCCCCTGGCCGTGCAACTGGTGGGCCGCCTGGGCGACGACGTGGGCGTTCTGCGCGCCAGCGCCGCCATCGAGGCCGCCCGACCCTGGGGCCACCGCTGGCCCGTGCTGGCCGAGCAGGCTTAGGGGGCTAGCCGCCCTCGGCCCTAGCCCCCGCCGAACGCCTTGCGCCAGGCGGCGTGCTCCCCGGTGGCGGTGGCGGTGCCCAGCACCTCGGCCGGGGGCTGGGCCGCCGGGTCGTCGGCCTCACCGGCCGCCTGGCGAGCCATCACCGCCTGCACCGCGCCAACGTAGGCGCCGAAGGACGAGTGCCCGCGCAGCACCAGCCGCACGCCATAGGTGGCCAGCAGTTCGTTGGTGAGGACGGCGGGCGTGGTGCCCAGCATGAAGGGCAGGTCCGTGACCGCACGCATGGCGGCCAGCTGCTCCTCGGTGCGGATGCCCATGAGGAAGATGCCGTCCACCCCCGTCGTGGCGTACGCCGCGACGCGGGCCACCGTTCCCTCCAGCCCCTCGTGGTTCAGCGCGTGGGTGCGGCCCAGGATGACAGTGGACGGGTCGCGGCGGGCGGCCACGCCCGCGCGCAGCTTGTCCACCATCTCCGTGGTCGAGATGAGCTCCTCGCCCTTGGCGCCGTAGCGCGGCGGCAGGGCGGTGTCCTCCAGGGTGAAGCCCGCGGCGCCTGCGTCCTCCAGTTCACGCACGGTGCGCATGGCGTTGAGGGCGTTGCCGTAGCCGTTGTCGGCGTCCACCAGCAGCGCCACATCGCACGCGCGGGATATGCGCCGCACCTGGTCCGCCAGTTCGGTGAGGGTGATGACACCCACGTCGGGCGCGCCCAGCACCACGGCGGCGGCCACGGACCCGCCGAGCATGCCGATGCCCAGGCCTGCAGCCTCGGCCAGGCGGCCGGAGACGGGGTCGAACACCGATGCGGGGCGCACGCACACATCGCCCGCCAGCACCGCCCGCACCCGCGCGCGCCGTTCCGTTGCCGTCATGTCACCCTCCGCTCAACCTGGCTGTGCCACGGCACGCTACCATTACCCCACGCCACCCGATAGGGTGAGGCACATCCTATGGGCGCTCCGGCGCATCAAAGAGCTATGACCACCCCCGATCACGCTGTGGTGACCAAAGGCCTGCGCCGCCGCTTCGGCGACAACGAGGCCGTCGCCGGCATCGACCTGGCCGTCGCCACCTCCGAGATCTACGGTTTCCTTGGCCCCAATGGCGCGGGCAAGTCCACCACCGTGCGCATGCTCACCACACTGCTGATGCCCACCGGGGGCTCGGCCACCGTGGCCGGGTGCGACGTGGTGGCGGATCCGGTGGGCGTGCGCCTGCGCATCGGCGCGGCGCTTCAGGACGCGGCGCTGGACCCCAAGCAGACCGGGCTGGAGCTGCTGCGCCTGCAGGGGCGCCTGTACGGGCTGAGCGAGCGACACATCAGCGCGCGCATCGCGGACCTGTCCACCCTGGTGGACATCGGCGATGCCATGCGTCAGCAGATACGCACCTACTCCGGCGGCATGAAGCGCCGTCTGGACCTGGCCGCCTCGCTGATGCACAACCCCCAGGTGCTCTTCCTGGACGAGCCCACTACGGGGCTGGACCCCCTCTCCCGCAGCCGGGTGTGGGAGGAGGTTCGCCGGATCAACCGTGAGCTGGGCGTGACCATCTTCCTCACCACCCAGTACCTGGAGGAGGCCGACGTGCTGGCCGACAGGGTGGGCATCATCTCCCGCGGGCGTCTTGCCGCCGAGGACACGCCCGCCGCGCTCAAGCGGGCCATCGGGGCCGACGTCATCATCGCGCGGGTGGACGGGAACGCCGAGGACGCTGCCGCCGTCGTGCGGGACATGCAGCCCGTCGAAGGGGTGGAGGCCTACGGCGACGAGCTCTCGATACGCGTCAGCGAGGGGGCAGCCATGCTCTCCTCCGTCGCCCTGGCCCTCTCTGGGGCCAACGTCCACGTGCGGGAGCTCACGCTGCGCACCCCCACGCTGGACGACGTGTTCCTCTCGGTCACGGGCGCGCACTTGGACGTGGACGAGGCGCCGGTGGCACCCCAGGAGGCGGGGCGATGAGCATGCACACCGCGGTGCAGGCACGGCGCGCGGGATTCCTGCGCGATGTGTGGGCGCTGGGGCGGCGCGCGCTGCGCGGCATCCCGCGTGACCCGGAGTCAGTGCTGCCCGCCCTCATCATCCCCGTGTTCTTTTTCACGGTAAACGTGGGCGCGCTCCAGGACGTGGCCGAGGGGCTGCCGGGCGTGGACTACAAGGCGTTCCAGCTGCCCGTGGCCATCCTCTTCGCCGTAACGGGCGTCAGCCGGGCCAACGTGCTGGTGCTGGACATCCAGGGTGGCTATTTCGACCGCCTGGCGCTCACGCCGGTGAACCGCCTGGCCATGCTCCTGGGCTTCATGGTGGCCGACGTTGCGCTGGCCCTCGCACTGATGACCCCGGTTGTGCTGCTGGGGCTGGTGCTGGGGGTGAGCTTCGGCACCGGGGTGCTGGGCGTGCTGGCGTTCCTGGGCATGGGGGCGGTGTGGGCGCTGGTGTATAACGGCTTCCCTTACGCCATCGCCCTCAAGTCGGGCAACCCCGCGGCGGTGAACTCATCGTTCCTGCTGTTCTTCCCCGTTCTGTTCCTAGCTCCGGTGTTCCTCCCGCGTGAGGTGATGACCGGCTGGTTGGGCACCGTCGCGGGGTACAACCCCACCACCTACATGCTGGAGGGGATGCGCTCGCTCATCTCCGGCGGGTGGGACGGGGGCGCCATCGTGGGGGCAGCCGCCGCCATCGCGGCTATCGGTCTGGTCAGCATCCCCCTGGCGCTGTGGGCGCTGCTGGGGCGCGTGCGCCGGGCGTAGCGCCCGGCGACCCCGATCGCCTGCGGCTCGTTCGTCTAACGGGGGCACCCCCTCGGCCCGCGCAGACGAGCTGGGCCTACCCCCGGCGGCGGGAGTTGCACTCCCCCACTGTAATCCCCTAGCCCAGACCATCGCTGACAGCCAGCGTGTTGGGGGCTACGCCCTACTCCTAACCGCGAAGTATGCGAGCAGGCCACGCGCCTGCTCGCCATGAGCGAGCGCCAAGCGAACGGAGACGTGGGTAGGACCTTCAGGGCCGAAGGGAGAGTCCCCCTTCCGTCGAGCCAACGGAGTGAGCGGGGAACCAGGGGAGTCCCCTGGAACGAGGCTGCCGTAGGCAGCCGGGGCCATTACACCCACTGTGCCTCGTGGCACGGCGGGTGTAGGCTCCCCCAGTGCTCGGCATCCTCTACAGCGTCCTCTCCGCCCTCACCTTCTCCATGAACATGGCGTTGGTGCGCCGTGGCGTCACCACCGCTACCCCCGGCCAGGCGGCTCTGGTCACGGTTGTGTTCGGCGTGCCGCTCTTCCTGGTGGCGGCGGCGGCAACGGGCCAGCTGCTTCAGTGGGACTCCATCGATGCGGGCGGCTACTGGCTGCTGGCAGTGGCGGGGGTCATCCACTTCGTCATCGGGCGCTACGGCAACTACCGGGGGCTGCGGGCCATCGGCGCCAACCGCATGCAGGTGATGCAGACCCTCTCCATCCCCATCACCATCATCGTGGCCATGTGGTGGCTGGATGAGGAGGTCACGGGCCTCATGTGGACGGGCATCGTCCTCATCATGGTGGGCCCGCTCATCATGACCCAGCGTCATGGCCCTCAGGCGCCCAAGAACGCTGGCGGCTTCACCCCCAAGATGGCCGAGGGCTTCTTCTGGGGACTCGTCGCGTCCTTCGGCTACGGCGCATCGCCCCTGCTGGTGCGCGCTGCGCTGGAGGGGAACAATCTGGGCATCTACGGCGGGTTCGTCTCCTACGCCGCCGCAGCGGTCGTGCTCATCGCGTACACCCTCATCGCCCCCGGCAAGCGCGCCGAGGCCCGCGCCATCGACCGGGGCGCACTGCGGTTGTTCATGACGGGCACCGTCTCGGTGTTCCTGGCCCAACTCTTCCGCTACATGGCGCTGGGCATCGCCCCCGTCTCCCTGGTGACGCCGCTGATGCGCACCGGCTCCCTGTTCACCCTGGGGCTCTCGTGGGGCATGAACCGGAGCATGGAGTCGTTCACCCTGCCGGTGCTCACCGGCGTGGCGCTCTCCATCGCGGGGGCGGTGCTGCTGGCGCTCTAGGCGGCCGGCGGGGCGGGCCTCTTGGTGGGCTGGCGTGCGGCCAGCAGCGAGATGGCCACGATGCATTGGGTCACCAGGAAGATGGACAGCGCCATGGTGTAGGAGCCGGTGGCGTCCTTGAGCCACCCCGCCATCAGCGGCCCGAACGCACCCATGGGCGCGGAGATCATTTGGGTGTATCCCCGTATCGAACCCAGGTAGCGGCGCCCAAAGTAGTTGGCGAACAGCACCGTCTGGGCGATGGTCCACCCCCCGGTGCCGAGGCCGAACAGCAGGGCGAAGCCCACGGCCATGGGCAGGTTGTCTGCCATGATGAGCAGCACCATGGACACGCTAGAGAAGAGCGTGGCGGCGATGGTGCCCCAACGCACGTGCCAGCGGTCCATCACCGCGCCCCATCCCAGTGCGGACAGTGCAGCCGTGCCCGCGAACAGGAACACGAAGATCCCGGCGAACCCGCCGCCCACGCCCCGGTCCTGGAGGGATGCCACGGCGTGCAGGTTCACCGCCGTCTGGGCGAAGACCACTGTCATGGAGGCGATGGTCAGCAGCCAGAAGGCCACCGTCCGGCGCGCCTCGGGGAGCGTCCAGGATGCGGCCAGGTCGCGTGCGGCAGCGTTGCCCGGCGCGGCGGCCGCCTCGGCGCTGTCGCCGTCGGGGTGGAGGCCGAAGTCCTCAGGTCGTCGGCGGATGAACAGCCAGCCCGGTATCACCACCAGGATGAAGACCACGATAGCCAGGAATGCATAGGCGTGCCGCCACGAGTAGTACACCACGATGGGGGCGATAAAGAGAGGGAAGACCGCCTGCCCTGTGCGCAGTCCGATGCCTAGGAAGGAGGCTGCGCGGGCGCGCTTGCGCACGAACCAGTTGGCCACGGCCACGCTCGTGCCTAGGTTGATTCCGGCGAGGGCCGCCGTGCGCCCCACGCCGAACAAGATCCAAAACTGCCACACCTGCTGCATCAGCGCCATGCCCACCAGCACGCCGGTGACCACCATCCCGGCCACCACCACGGCGGTGCGCGCCCCGGCGCGATCCAACTGGCGGCCCACCACAACGCTGATGAGGGAGCCGAAGAGGGAGCCGAGAGTGAAGGCGATGGATATCTGTCCGCGGGACCAGCCCATGTCGTCGCCGATGGGCTTCACGAACACCGAGAGCACCGGCCCGTACATGGGCACCTGGGCGAAGGAGACCAGAACGGAGGTGGCCACCACACCCCAGCCGTAGAAGGCCCGCTTGAAGGGCCAGAGGGCGGGGATGCGCTCGAGGGGTGGTGTGCTCACTGCGGCCTCCGGCGCGCGGGCGCACTCAGGCCCTGCGGGAGGGCGGCGCCGCCAGCGCGAACGCGACGGATGCTACTCCGAAAACGCCTAGACCGATAGCGAACGCAAGGTGATAGGAGCCGGTCACGTCGTGGATCAACGCAGCGGCCTGGGGGCCAACCAGCGCCATCACCCCCTCGAAGGGGGAGATGAATCCCTTGATGGACCCGGCGTGGGTACGCCCGAAGTAGTTGGGCACCATGAGCATCTGGGAGACGGTCCACCCCCCGGTGCCCAGCCCGAACAGGACGGCGAAGACCAATGCCAGCGGGTAGGTATCGGCGATGAGCAGCACGCCCATGCCCGCGGTGAACAGCACCATGCACCCCAGGCACACCCAGCGCACGTGCCAGCGGTCCACCAGGCTCCCCCACACCAGCATGGAGAGGGCGCTCACCCCGGTGAACACCGTGGAGATGGAGATCGCCAGGCCCTCTGGCAGTCCCGCGTCCTGGAAGTGGGCCACCACGGTGACGTTGACGCCGATCTGCGCGGCGATGCCCGCGCCCAACCCCACCACCATGAACCAGAGGGTGCGGGTGCGGCGCGCCTCATCCAGCGTCCAGGCGTGCTCGCTCGTGGCGCTCGCCTCGTTCCCATCCGTCGGGGCGGTCGCACCGTCCGGCAGCAGGCCGTAGTCTTCTGGACGCCGTCGTAGGTAGGCCAGGGCAGGGACGCAGATGAACACCAGGGCGAAGAGGGCGAGGGCCGCGAAGCTCCACCGCCAGCCCACCAGCACCAGCACCGGCAGTAGCGCTAGTGGCACCACCGATTGCCCCCCGCGCTGACCGGTCGCTCGTATGGCCGTGGCACGCCCGCGCCTGCGCACGAACCAGTTGGCGATGGCCACGGAGCCACCCAGCGACACTCCCCCCACCGCGATGGAGCGCCCCAATCCGTAAGCGAGCCAGAAGTGCCAGGGCTCGCGCATCACCGCCACCACCGCCAGGGAGCAGGCCACCGCAACGCCCGAGAGGGCCACCACCACCCGCGCGCCGTACCGGTCCAGCGCCCGGCCCACGGCCAGGGCCACCAGCGACCCCCCCACCGAGCCGATGGTGAACGCGGCCACCACCGTGGAGTGCGACCAGCCCAGGTCATCGGCGATGGGCTTGACGAAGATGCCGAACACCGGCCCGTACATGGGCGTCTGCGCCACGGAGACGGTGAAGATAGTGGCCACCACCGCCCAGCCGTAGTAGCCCCTGAAGGGCCACAGGCGGGAGGGGCGGTCAGGGGAGGGGTGCTGGCGCATGAGGGGCGTCAGGATACCAGCCTCTCCCCCTACACGAACCCCCGCAGCGTGGCGGCGCGGGCGACGCGCTCGATGCCGATGAGGAACGCCGCCTCCCGCAGGCTGAGCCCCTCGCGCTTGGCTGTATCGCGCACGTTCCGGTAGGCGGCCGTGATGCGGGTGCGCAGCCGCTCGTTCACCTCTTCCTGCGTCCACTGGAGCTGCTGCAGGTTCTGCGTCCACTCGAAGTAAGAGACCGTCACGCCTCCCGCGTTCACCAGCACGTCGGGCATCACCGGGATGCCCCGCTCGTTGAGCACCGCGTCCCCCTCCGGCGTGGTGGGGTGATTGGCGCACTCCAGCACCAGCTTGGCCTTGATGCGTCGGGCGGTGTCCTCGTTCAGGGTGTTCTCGATGGCCGCGGGGACGAACACCTCGCAATCGGCATCGTAGATGTCTTCGGGGTCACACTCCTGGGCGCCGGGGAAGCCCTTCACGCTCCCCGAGGCCGCCACATGCTGAGCAAGGGCTTCAACGTCGATGACCGAATCGGTGGTGATGGCCCCGTACCGGTCGCTCACCGTGGTGATGCGCGCGCCCTCCGCGTGGGCCAATCGCGCGAACCAGGAGCCCACGTTGCCGAAGCCCTGTATCACCAGGCGCGCGTGACGCAGGTCCAGCCCCAGGTCGGGCGCGGCCTCGGTGAGCACGTCCAGCGCGCCCCGGCCGGTGGCCTGCTCACGGCCGAGTGAGCCACCCAGCTCCACGGGCTTGCCCGTCACCACCGCCTGGGTCGCCCCGTGCAGCTGCCCGTACTCGTCCATCACCCAGGCCATGGTCTGCGCGTTGGTGCCCATGTCGGGTGCGGGGACGTCGCGGTAGGGGCCCAGCAGGTGGTGGATGGAGCGGGTATAGCGGCGGGTCAGCCGGTTCAGCTCAGCCGTGGAGAGCGTGGCAGGGTCCACCTGGATGCCCCCCTTGGCCCCCCCGAAGGGGATGTCCAGGAGCGCCGTCTTGTAGGACATCAGCGCGGCGAGGGCCCGCACCTCGTCCTCGTCAGCGTTGGGGTGGTAGCGGATGCCGCCCTTGTAGGGCCCGCGTGCCGCGTTGTGCTGCACCCTATAGCCGGTGAACACCTCAATCTCCCCGCTGTCCCGGCGGATGGGCAGCGACACCTGGAGCTCGCGCCAGGGTGCGCACAGCATGGCGCACATCCCCTTGGACAGGCCCAGCCGCGCGGCCGCGGGGTCGAAGAACGCCTTCACATCGTCCTGGGCGGAACGTCCGAGTGCCATGTGCGCCTCCTGGCGCCTGGGGGGCGCCTCCCTTAAGGATACGGGCCAGGCCAACGGCCCGTTCTATGGCCTTCCCCCGCAGCGTGAAAGGGGTATGCTTGCCGCCGTGAGCGCACAACCCTCAGCGCGCGTGGTCAACGCCAACAGCGCGCCCATCTTCTTCTCGTTCTTCACCTGGGGGTTCGGCACCGGCGCCCAGAACCTGGGCCGTCCTCTGTTCGCCCTGGCCGCCACGGGCAACGTGTTCCTGGTGGGCGTGCTCATCGCCGCCAACGCGCTCCCACGCCTGGTCTCTGGCCCCCTCACCGGGTATCTGACGGACAAGTTGGGCCGCAAGCCGCTGGTGATGCTTGGCCCGGCGATACGCGGCGTGTCCAACGTGGGGCAGTTCTTCGCCACTGACTACGCCACCTTCTTCGCCCTGGAGATGGTGGGCCAGTTCGGCGTGGCCATGTGGAACACCTCGGCCAACGTGCTGCTCTCTGACGTGACCACCTCGCAGAACCGAGGCAAGGTGCTGGCGGTGCGGCACATGTCCATGCGGATGGGCTTCGTCGCCGGGCCGCTAGTGGGCGGCGTCATGGCCGTGACCTGGGGCCTGCAGTCGGTGTTCCTGCTCAACGGCCTCTCCAAGATCATCATCTTGCTAGTCGCCTTCTTCCTGGTGCGCGAGACGCGTCCCACCGGAGCCGCCCCCGCCCCCCAGGCGGCAGGTAAGCCCGCCCGGCGCGGGCCACGCCTCTCTCTTGCTCCCTTCCGCGACCCATCGTTCCTCGCCCTCTCGGTGGCGACGGCGGCCCTCTCCATGACCCAGGCGGGGACGATGCAGGCGGTGCTTCCGGTGCACGCCAAGGAGGCGTTGGGCGTCTCCTCCGCCTCACTGGGGGTCCTGATCTCCCTGGCGGCGGGGCTGGCCTTCGCCCTGGCTCTGCCCAATGGGATGCTTTCGGACAGGCTGGGGCGCAAGATCTCCATGGTGCCTGGGTTGGCCCTGCTGGGTGTGGGCGTGCTGCTCCTGGCCTACGGGCAGAGCTATGGGCTGCTGGTGCTTGTGGTGGTGCTGCACGGGAGTGGTGAGGCCATGACGCTCGGCACCACGCAGACCTACGCCATGGATCTGGCCCCGTCCACGGCGCGCGGGAGGTTCATGGGTCTGTGGTCCCTCTCGCAGTCGGCGGGCGCGGTGGTGGGGCCGCTGCTGGCATCAGCCCTCTACTACTGGGTGAGCCCCGCCCTCGCCTTCCAGACGGTGGCCGTTGTGCTGCTGGTCTCGGCTGCCGTGATGTTGGTGATGGGGCGGGAGACCGCCGGGCCCTGGGCGCGTGACGAGGCCCCAGCCAGCCCCTAGGGCAGTCCGTCCAGCAACGTGGTGATGCCCTCGGCCAGCGCTGCCCTGCGCCCGGCGGTGGCGGTGCTCGTCTGCGGGGGAGCGGCTCCATCACGGGGGTTACTCTAGCGCTCGAGGGGCTCAATGCCATCGGGGTGCGTGGACGGGTGCGCTCCGTGGCGCTGGAGCCCTACCCACGGGAGCCCGGCGTCATCTCCCCGACCACCTACACCGCGACGCTGGTGGTGGAGCGCCTCTAGCCGCACCGGGGCGGGGTTGACCCGTCCCGGTGCGGGGGGCCATCATCGGCGGGCGCCCCCGGCGCATCCCCCGCTGCGAGCACCGCGTGACTCAGCCCCCCACCCCCACCTACACCCTGGCCGACAGCCCCCGCACCTGGGGCGAGACGCTGCGCCACCTGGGGCAGGCACCGCGCCTTGGCCTGGACACCGAGGCGGACTCACGCCACCACTACCCGGAGAAGGTGTGCCTGCTCCAGGTTTCCATCCCCCACGCCGTCTACGTAGTAGACCCGCTGGCGGGGCTGGACATGGCCCCCCTGGCCGGAGTGCTGGCTGACCCCGGCGTGGAGAAGGTGCTCCACGGGGCCGACTTCGACCTGCGCGGCATGCACCGTGATTGGGGCCACACCGTGCGGGGCCTCTACGACACCAACGTGGCCGCGCGCCTGGCGGGGCTGGAGCGCGTGGGCCTGGCCGCACTGCTGGAGGACCTGCTGGGGCTCACCATCCCCAAGGAGGAGCGCCTCCAACGCGCCGACTGGTCTCGCCGTCCCCTCTCCGCCGAGGCGCTGGCGTATGCCGCGGGTGACGTGGCGCACCTGTTCGCCCTGCGCGATGCGCTGGACGCCAAGCTGGGCGAGCTGGGCCGCCGGGGGTGGGCCGCAGAGGAGTTCGAGCGCCTGGAGCAGGTGCGCTACACCCCACCCGACCCGGAGACGACCTTCCTGGGCGTCAAGGGCTCGCACCGCCTGGGCCCCCAGGGCCTCGCGGTGCTGCGAGAGCTGCATGGGGTGCGTGAGGCCGAGGCGTTGCGGCTCGACCGTCCACCCGGCTTCATCATCAACGCCGAGACACTGGTGAACATGTCGGCCAAGCCAGAAACGCCGCTGATGGAGGTCCCAGGCCTTTCCCCGGCCATTGCCCGGCGCATGGGCCGCTCGCTGGAGGGAGCACTGGAGCGCGGACGGGCCAGCGCGCCCTACCGTCGTCCTCCCGCCGAGTTCCCACCCCGGCCACGCCCCACCAACGCTGAGCACCACCGGCTCGCCAAGCTCAAGGAGTGGCGCACAGGGCTGGGTAAGGAACTGGCATTGGACCCCTCGCTCTGCTGGCCCGCCCGCTCCCTGGAGCGCCTTGCCCGCGAGCCGGGCGCCCTGGACGCAGAGCTGG
Organism: Chloroflexota bacterium; assembly: GCA_038109085.1. GTDB lineage: Bacteria > Chloroflexota > Dehalococcoidia > Lucifugimonadales > Australimonadaceae > Australimonas. The sequence continues at coordinate 11,331 of JAYNIL010000013.1, read as the reverse complement.
ACTCGCCGGAGGTGCGCCGCTGGCAGCGTGAGGCATTCGGCATCGGTCTGCGCAAGGCCCTGGCAGGAGCGGGTTAGCCCACCCGGCCTCTGCTATAGTGGCCGGGCATCCAATCCAGGAGCCTGCCCCATGACCACCGAACGCACCACTTCCGGCGCCGTCGGCGCCTCTGCGCGCCGCGTGGACGGCGTGGCGAAGGTCACCGGCGCCGCGCGTTATACCGCCGACACCAACCCCGCCGGCGCCCTCTTCGCCAAGACGCTGCGCAGCCCCTATCCCCACGCGCGCATCGTCTCCATCGACACCGCCAGGGCCGAGGCGCTGCCCGGCGTGAAGGCGGTGGTGACCGGCGCGGACATCTTCGCGGGCGCGCGCCACGGCCGCATGGTGGTGGACGTGCCGGTGCTTGCCCAGGGCAAGGTGTGCTTCGTGGGTGAGCAGGTGGCGGGCGTCGCCGCCGTGGACGAGGAGACGGCCCTGGCTGCCTGCGAGCTCATCGAGGTGGTCTACGAGGAGCTCCCCGCCGCCACCACCATCGATGAGGCTATGGCCCCGGATGCCCCGCTGATCCACCCCGAAATGCTGGAGTACAAGGGCCTGCCCAAGCCGCTGGAGGAAGCCTCTAACGTCTACACTCGCTTCGACTGGATGCAGGGCGATGCGGCCGCGGGCTTCGCCCAGGCCGACGTGGTCGTTGAGCACACCTACTCCACCCCCCGTCAGCACCAGGGCTACATGGAGCCACACACCTGCCTGGTCGAGGCCACGCCCGATGGGAGATTGGCCGTGTGGGCAGGTAACAAGTCGCCGTACCCCGCCAAGCGCATGCTGTCCGTGGCCACGGGCCTGGAGGCCGAGCGCATCGTCCTCAACCCCGTCACCATCGGAGGCGACTTCGGTGGCAAGGGCTCGGCCATGGACATCCCCATCGCCTGGCTGCTCTCCCGCAAGACCGGCACGCCGGTGCGCATCAACTTCGACTACACCGAGGACCTGACCGCGGGTAACCCGCGTCACGGCTCGCGCATAATTCTCAAGACGGGCTTCAAGCGCGATGGCACCATCACGGCGCACGAGGCGCTGGTGATCTACGACTCCGGCGCCTACGCGGGCTTCAAGCCCGGCGGGCACCTGGGCGGCGCCGTCGCCGCGGGCGGCGGGCCCTACCGCATCGCCAACTGTACCGTCACCGAGCTGCAGGTCTACACCAACGCGGTTCCGTGCGGGTTCATGCGCGGGCCGGGCGAGCCCCAGGCGATGTTCGCCATGGAAGCCCACCTGGACCGCGCCGCTCACCAGCTGGGCCTCGACCCGGTGCAGGTGCGCCTGTGCAACCTGGTGAGCGAGGGCGACGCCAACGGGGTGGGGGCGGTGTTCACTAACGTGCGTGCCCGCGAGACGCTGGACGCGGCGCTGAAGGCATCGGGCTATAAAGTGGGGGGAGGGGACGTCTCCGGGCCCGTCCGCCGTGGCTTCGGCGTGGCGCTGGGTGAGCGCGCACAGGCGGGGGGCGAGACCCACGCCGAGGTGCAGATACACTCCGACGGACGCATCGAGGCCTACACCACGGTGTTCGAGCAGGGCACCGGTTCCTACACCATGATGGCCCAGATCGTGGCCCAGGAACTGGGTGTCCCGGTGGAACGGGTCACCATGAAGGTGTGGACCACTGACGAGGCCTCCTTCGACTCCGGCATCGGCGGAGCGCGCGTCACCCGCATGGCCTCGGCCGCCCTCTACGAGGCGGCAACCGGCGCGCGCGATGCGGCGGTGCGCCTCGCCGCCGAGCTCGAGGGCTGGCCGCAGGAGCAGCTGAGCGCCTCCGGCGGGGCGGTGCGCCGCGCCGACACCGGGGCTGCGGTGGACTGGGCAGACCTGGCCCGGCGCACCGGCGCACCCGTGGTGGGCAAGGGCGACGTGAACGATGCAGGCCGCAACGCCCATACCGCCTATACGGCCCAGGTGGCCGAGGTGGAGGTGGACACGGAGACGGGCCAGGTGCGCCTGGTGCGCATGACCACCGCGCACGACACGGGCACCGTGCTCAACCCCATGGGCCACCAGGGCCAGATCAACGGCGGGCTGGTGCAAGGGATCGGCTACGGACTCATGGAGGACCTGGCCATCGAGGACGGGCGCGTCCTCACCCCGTCCCTGGCCGATTACAAGCTGCCCACCGCCGCTGACCTTCCGGAGCTGCGCACCGTGCTGCTGGAGCCCGGGCCCGGCGTCGGCCCCTACAACGTGAAGGGTATCGGTGAGCACTCCAACGCCCAGACGGCCCCGGCCATTGTCAACGCCGTGGCGGACGCCGTTGGGGTGCACATCGCCGACCTGCCCGTCACCGCTGAGCGCGTCCACCGCGCGCTGCGGGAGTCGTAGGAAACGGCCGCGCGCGGCGCCGCCCCCTCGCCGGGCGGGAAATTGAGCACCTTCGCGGCCCTGGCCGACCCCCGCTTCCGCCTGCTGTGGGCGGGTAGCTTCCTCTCCTTCGCCGCCATGCAGATGGTGCAGGTTGCCCGCCCGTGGCTGGCCTATGTGGTCTCTGGCTCCGCAACGGCGCTGGGGTTGGTGGCCGCCTCCCAGGGCATCGCCATGCTGCTTGTGGCCCCGCTGGCGGGCGTGGCGGCCGACCGGCTGCCCAAGCGCACCGTTATCCTCACCTCCCAGGCCTTCCTGCTGGCCACCGCCGCAGTCATGGGTGTGCTGGTGCTCACCGGCGTCACCCAGGTGTGGCACCTGGTGATTCTCGCGCTGGTGCATGGGAGCACCGTGCCCTTCAACATGCCCGCGCGCCAGAGCTTTATCCCCCTGCTGCTCCCACGCGAGCACCTGGCCAACGGCGTGGCGCTCCAGGCTTCGGCCCGCAACGTGAACCAGGTGCTGGCCCCTTCGGTGGTGGGCATCCTGCTGGCCTGGCACCCGGCCATCGCCTTCTTCACTATGGTGGGGCTGCACGTGGCCGCTATGCTGACCATCGCCGGGATGCCTCTCGGCAAGCCCGTGGCCGCCAAGGGCAGGGGGGTGCGCGGGGAACTGATGGGCGGCGTAAAGATGGCCGTCTCCACCTCCTGGGTGCGCACGCTGCTGGGCATGGCCCTGCTGCCGGTGGTGCTGGGCTTCCCCTTCCAGCAGATGCTCCCCGTCTTCCAGCAGGAGGTGTTCCGCGTGGGCGAGGAGCGGTTGGGCTTCATGTACGCCACCGTGGGCGTGGGGGCGCTGACCGGCTCACTGTTGGTGGCCACCTTCGCTGGCCTCACGCGCCGGGGCCTGCCGCAACTCATCGCCGGTGTGCTGTTCGGGACGGCGCTGGTGTGCTTCGCCCTGTCCCCCTCCTACTGGTTCGCGCTGCCGGCGCTGGCGGTGGTGGGGGTGTCAAGCCAGTCCTACAACACCATCAACCAGACGCTGCTCATGACCAACGTGGAGCCGGAGTACTACGGGCGCATGGCATCGCTGATGATGATGACTCGCTCCATGATGCCGCTGGTGGTGCTGCCTGTGGGCGCGCTGGTCGACATGTTCGGCGCGCGATACTCCCTGGCGGTGATGGGCGCGCTGCTGGCCCTGGCCATCCTCACCCTGGGCATCACCCGTCCGGCGCTGCGCGGGAGCCGCGTTGGCGGATAGGGGTGGGGGAAACCCCCGAACGCGGTTAATTGTGCGTCCCAAAGTGTGTGTGAGGGCCCGGTGCGACACTGGCTTCACCACGAGGCGCAGCAGCGCGCCCTCGCAGGGGAGCCCCCTGGAACGAGGCTGCCGCAGGCAGCCGGGAAGACCAACGCCCGTCGCGCGTTGCCCGGCCCGCGGGGCTGCGGCTACACTGGCCACAGAGAGACCACCGCAGGAGGCGGCATGGACGAGGCGATCCGCGAGCGCATCCAGTCGGCGCTGAAGGGCGTGGAGGCCCAGTACATCGAGGTGCACGTGGAGGAAGCATCCTCCTCGCATCTGCGCTACCGGGGGCGCGAGCTGGAGGAGGTCGGGCGCTCGTCGAGTCTCGGCGGCAACGTGCGCGCGCTGACGGGTGGCGGCTGGGGGTTCGTGAACTTCAACGACCTGACCGAGTTGCCCGCCAAGGTGCGCCAGGCCGTGAACCAGGCACGGCTGGTGGGTGGTGAGCGCATCGACCTGGCCGAGGTCGCCCCCGTTGTGGATCACGTGCCGCCGGTGCTGGGGCAGGACCCTGCAGCCGTGGCACTGGCCGACAAGAAGGGGCTCTTCGACGAGTACGTGAATCTGATGATGGCCTCGCCGGGGGTCACCAACGCTTCGCTCGGCTACTCGGATGGGCGCCGGCGCATGCTCTACGCCAACACCGAGGGCTCCTACATCGAGCAGGAGCGGGTGGACGTGAACCTGCGCATGGGTGCGCAGGCGCGCGAGGGGGCCGACGTGCAGCAGTTCGCGGTGAGCCTGGGCTCCCTGGGCGACTACGGTCTGGTTCAGGGGCTGCACGAGACGGCCCGCGAGACGGCTGAGAAAGCAGTCGCCCTGCTGGCCGCGCCGAAGGTGGCAGGCGGCGAATACACCGTGGTGCTGGACCCGGTGCTAGCCGGGGTGTTCATCCACGAGGCGTTCGGGCACCTGTCCGAGGCCGACCACATCTATGCCGAGCCGCGATTGCAGGAACTGATGAAGCCGGGCCGGCGGTTCGGCGGCGCGCACCTGAATGTGAAGGACGGGGCCACGGTGCCCCGGCCCACCCTGCGCGGCTCCTACCTCTACGACGACGAGGGTGTCGCCGGTCAGGAGACGGACCTGATCCGCGACGGCGTGCTGGTGGGGCGGCTCCACTCGCGCGAGACGGCAGCCAAGCTGGGCGAGCGCCCTACGGGCAACGCCCGCGCGCTCAACTACCGCTTCGCCCCCATCGTGCGCATGACCAACACCTTCATCGTGCCGGGCCAGGCCTCCCCCGACGACCTCATCGCCGGGGTGAAGGATGGTCTGTACGTGAAGAGCTGGTACGGCGGAATGACCAGCATGGAGATGTTCACCTTCTCCGCTGGTGAGGCCTACCGCATCCGGGACGGCAAGATCGCCGAGCTGTGCCGCCCGGTGATGCTCTCTGGCAACGTGTTCTCGACGCTGCACAATATCGACGCCATCGCCAACGATTTGGGCATGAACGAGGGCGGCGGGTGCGGCAAGGCGGGCCAGTCCCCGCTGCCCGTCTCTAACGGCAGCCCGCACATCCGCATCCAGAACTGCCTCATCGGGGGTGCCTAGTGGGCCCGATGCGCACCGATGCCGAGGCCGTCGCTGCGGCGGTGCTGGAGCGCGCGATGCGCTCGGCCCAGGAGGCAGAGGTGCTCTACCTCTCCTCCGAGAGCGCCCCGCTCCACTGGGAGGCCAACGCCATCAAGGGGGCTGATGCCTCCGATGCCGTCGGTGTGGCGGTGCGGCTTATCAAGGATGGCCGCATCGGCTTCTCCTCCACCTCCAACCTGGATGACCTGGATGGGCTGGTGGAGGCGGCGCTGGAGACGGCGCCCTTCGGTGCCGAGGCGCGCTTCCACTTCCCCGGCCCCCAGTCCCTGCCAGACGTGCCGGTGCACGACCCCGCCACGGCGGACGTGAGCCTCGATGAGATGGCCTCGCTTGGCCAGGGTATCGTCGATGCGGTGCGCGCCCGCTTCCCGGAGGCGCAAGTGGAGGGTGGCGTGAGCCGCTCGTCCTCACGCATTCTCCTGCGCAACAGCGCGGGGGGTGGGGTTGCCTACCAGCGCTCCCGCTTTGGAGCGGGTTTCGGCGGCACCGTCATCCGTGGTGAGGACATGCTCTTCACCCACGAGTCCGATTCCTCGATCCACCCCGTGGTGGACACCGAGCGCATCATCGCCTCGATCTGCCGCCAGCTGGAGTGGGCGCGCGAGACCGCGCCCATCGCCACCAAGACCATGCCGGTGCTTCTGCTGGAGAGCGCCGTGGCCTCGGTGCTGCTGGGCCCGCTGCTGGCGGGGCTGAACGGCAAGGCGGTTTACCAGGGTACCTCGCCGCTGGCCGGGCGGCTGGGCGAGCGGGTCGCTGACCCACGCTTCAGCCTTACCGACGATGCCACCATCCCCTGGCGCTCCAGCGCACGACCGGCAGACGACGAGGGTGTGGTCTCCCGGCGCCTGCCGCTCATCGAGGGGGGCAGCGTCGCGAACTTCTACTACGACCTGCAGACCGCGGGCCTGGCCGGTGCGCAGAGCACCGGCAGCGGCGAGCGGGGCCTGGGCTCCCTGCCGGGCCCCAGCACCAGCGTGCTGGTGCTGGGCGATGGCGATACGCCCCTGGACGAGATGATCGCGGGGATGGACGAGGGGCTCATCGTCGAATCGCTCTTGGGCGCGGGGCAGTCCAACATCCTGGGCGGCGACTTCAACGCCAACGTCCTCCTGGGCTACAAGGTGGAAGGTGGGCAGGTGGTGGGCCGGGTGAAGAACGCCATGATCTCGGGCAACGCCTACCAGGCGCTCTCCGCCCTGCGGGCGGTGGGCTCGGATGGGCGCTGGCAGGGGGGTGGCCTCTACACCCCTTCCATCGCCCTGGAGCGGGTTGCCGTCTCAGCGCAGGGGAAGGCGTGAGCGTCCAGGACTGCATGGAGCTGCTGGGCGACCCCGACCACGAGCTGCGCTCCACCGACCTGATGGAGCTGTCCGGGCTCATGGGCGATGACCTGGGGCTGTTCATCAGTGGTTGGACGGGCTTGCCCGCGCCCCTGCGCCAGGAGGTATTGGCGCGGCTCAACGAGCTGGCCGAGGACAATGTGGAGATGGACTTCTCCGCCATCTACCGGCACGCGCTGTCCGACGCGGACGGCGGGGTGCGCCAGCGCGCCGTGGCCGGGCTGTGGGAGTGTGACGACCGCACCGTCATCGCCCCGCTGCTGAGCCGCCTGCGCGAGGACGCCGAGCCGGGCGTACGCGCCGCCGCCGCCCTGGTGCTGGGGCATTTCGCCATCCTGGCCCAGACGGGCAAGCTCATCTCCCGAGACGGTCAGCGTATCTACGAGGGGTTGCTCGCCACGCTCCGGGCTCCCGACGAGCCCGTTGCCGTGCGCCGGCGTGCGCTGGAGGCGGTGAGCGTGTTCTCCGGTGAGGACGTGCGGCGCTGGGTGCGCTGGGGATACGAATCCGACCAGCCCTTCCTGCGCCAGAGCGCGGTGCACGCCATGGGCCGCTCCTGCGACGTGATGTGGTTGCCCACGCTGCTCATGGAGATGGACAGCCCCGATCCGGCCATGCGGTTCGAGGCGGCCAGCGCCGCGCGAGAGATGGGCGAGGAGGACGCGCTGGAGCGGCTGATCGAGCTGGCTCAGGACGACCTGGACACCCAGGTGCGCCTGGCCGCGGTGGAGGCCATCGGCGCTATCGGCGGATCGCGCGCTATCCGTGCGCTCAAGCGGTTTATGGCCTCGGACGACGAGGCGTTGGTCGAGGCCGCTACCGAGGCCATGAGCATCAGTGACCTGGACGCGGGCGACTTCTCCCTCATGCGCATGGATCCACGTGCCCTGCTGGAGGGGCTGGAGGACCTGCCCCATGAGTAGCGACGCTCGCGTCAGCGAGGCCATCAGCGCTGGGGGCGTGGTCTATCGCCACGGTACCGGGGGGTTGGAGGTGGTGCTGTGCGGGCGCAACCGCTCCGGCCTGTGGGCGCTGCCCAAGGGTACCCCGGGCGACGGCGAGTCCCGCGAGCAGACCGCGCTGCGTGAGGTGCGGGAGGAGACGGGCCTGCATGTGGCGATCGAGCGGGAGCTTGGGGACATCGAGTACTGGTTCTCCCGCCCCGGCGAGCGCATTCACAAGCGGGTCTACTTCTACCTGATGGCCGAGCGCGGTGGCTCCTTCGCCGAGCACGACTTGGAGTTCGACATCGTGCGCTGGGTGGCCGCGCCCGAAGCTCTGACCCAGCTCACCTATCCCACCGAGGCCGAGGTGCTCCGGCGTGCCGCCGATGCCCTGGGCGTGGACTTGGGCGCATGAGCACCGTGCAGAACGAGGTGGCGCGCGGGACCAAGGTGCTGCTGCGCCTGAAGAAGGTGGAGGACGCGCCCCGGGACCACCGCTGGCGCCAGGACCCCGAGCTGGCCTCGCTGGACGCGGCGGAGGTGCTGCGCCAGTCCCTGGCGGGTTTCACCCGTGACCTGGAGCAGGAGCTGCGCTTCCTGACCCCCTGGGTGCGCCGCTTCGCTATCGAGACCCTGGACGGGGTGCATATCGGCAACTGCATGCTCTACGACATCGACACCGTCAATGGGCAGGCGGAGCTGGGCATCCTGGTGGGCGACCGCGACTACTGGAACCAGGGCTACGGCACCGAGGCGGTGGGGCTGCTGGTGGCGGAATGCTTCAGCCAGCGCACCATGCGCCGTGTCTACCTGCACACCCTGTCGTGGAACGCACGCGCACGCCGCGCCTTCGCCCGCTGCGGCTTCCGGGAGGTGGGCTCCGACCCGCGCGGCAAGCACGACTTCATCCTAATGGAGATGACGCGCGCCGAGTGGGAGCGCCACCAGGGCGCCTGAGCCCTAGGTGGGCAGGGTGATGGTGGCCTCTCCGGTGGTGGTGGTCTTGCCCGCTGCGTTCACCAGCGCCAGCTCGACGCTCACCGTCCCCGCCGCTGCGTCCACCGCTTTAACGGTGCCCCTGCACGTGAGCGCCTCGCCCGGTATGTCCATGTCCCGGTAGCGCACGGAGAAGGCCGTGAGCCTCCCGGCGGGGCCCATCCAGTCCGTCGCCACCTGGGCCAGGAACGCCGACTTGAGCGCCCCGTGCAGAATCACGCCAGGCAGGCCCTGGGCCAGGGCGAAGTCCTTGTCGTAGTGGATCTCGTAGAAGTCCCCCGACGCACCGGCGTACTGCACCAGCTGGCGGGTGGTGGGATGCTTCACCACCGCGGGGAGGGCGTACCCGGCCTTCACGCTGGAGAGGGTGGGTTGCGTGCTCATGCCTGGGCTCCCATGCGGATGACGGTGTTGCGCTGCGTGGCCACCTGCTCGCCGCGCTGGTTGGTGTAGACCGTCGCGTAGGTGAGGATGAGCATGGCGCCCATGCGCCCCTCGCGCTCGGTGGCTGACTCCAGCGCACTGACGTAGGTGACGGCATCGCCGGGGCGCACCGGTGGGCCGTAGGTCCACTCGCTCCCGCCATCAAGCACCCGCGGTACCTCGTCCTGCCCCGGCAGGGTGGGGATGGCCAGGCCCACCGAGCGCAGGAAGGTCGGGGGCGCCACGTCGGGGTAGGCGGGGTTGGGGTCGGCGATGGCCTCGGTGAAGCGCACGATGGCGCCACGTTCGATGGCTACGGTGCGCCGCTCGCCCTCCCTGCCGATGGCCGCCTGGATGGCGGGGGTGATGAGGCTGGGCATGGTGCTGCTCCTGGGGCCCTGATGGGCCGCGCGGCAGGCTAGGGGAGCCCTCGCAGGCTGTCAAGGAACCGTCCGGCTCGAACGTGTTCGCTTGCGCAAACGGTGACATGGGGGGATGCGGCGTGTCGCGTTCGCGCATAGCCTGCCGCATTGCCAGAAAACGGGCGGCGCAGGCGGACAGCATCGGGATCCCAGCCGGTGTGCCGGGTCGCCGGGCCTCTCCAGCATGGCGTCCGCGTCACCGCCTTCTTAGAGCTCCTCCCTAGTGCCGGGCTCTTCTTCGTTCAACGGGCAGCGGCCTACCCAACGGGGCCCCGAGTTGGTAGCATGGACGTGCCGGGAACGGGCCGCCGCACGGCGAAGCCTGGGCGCGCAGGAGTGTAGCTCAGCCCGGTAGAGCAGCCGTCTCCAAAACGGCCGGTCGGGGGTTCGAATCCTCCCACTCCTGCCAGTCCTCCCCCGCCCAACAAGAGATCGAGAAACAAGAAGGCCCCGCACCATCCGGTGCGGGGCCTTCTGTTGGTCAGAGTTGAGAGAGGGGGGCTAGTCGCGCCCGCCCCGGCCGTTTCCGCTCGGGTTGCCGTTGTCCTGGCCGCCGTTGCCGCCCCGGCTGGAATTGTCGTCCCCGCCCCGGGAGCTGGACTCGTTCTGATTGCCGTTGCCGTAGCTCTTGTGCTCGTCGTCCTGCGCGTGCTCGGGGCCACGGTCGGAGAGGATGGAAAGCGTCGTCCTCGGGCATGTGGGGCGCGAGGTGGCAATGGCGGCGGGATCCCCGTACAATGCACCTTCGTGGCCGGTGTCCACCGGCTGCACACCTGCCGAGGTGGTGGAACCGGTAGACACGCTGTCTTGAGGGGGCAGTGGGAGCAATCCCGTAAGAGTTCAAATCTCTTCCTCGGCACCAATACCCAACAACCCGCCCCGCGCCGGGCGACGTAGCCAAGTGGTTAAGGCGGAGGTCTGCAAAACCTCTATTCGGCGGTTCGATTCCGCCCGTCGCCTCCAATGAACGCCCTGAGGCCCCCGCTCCTGCGGGGGCCTCTCTTGTTCTCTCCGCTCGCTGCGCTCGCTCGCTCCCTAATCCCAGTGCTGCATCAGGGTGATAAGCACGGTGAGGGTGGCGAGGGACGCCAGGGTGGTGGCAACCACGGCCGAGGTGACGAAGCGCGGCTCGGCCTTGAACTCGGTGGCCAGGATGGTGGTGAACACCCCCGTGGGCATGCCAGAGACCACCACCACCGTGGCCAGCGCCACGCCCTCCAGCCCTGAGGCCAATGCGATCCCCAGGGCGATGGCCGGGCCTACCAGAAGTCGCCAACCGACAGCGGTGAGCAGCGAGCGCCAGCGCGCCCAGTCGATGCCCTGGCTGAGCTGGAAGCCCAGGATCAGCAGCATCAGAGGGATGGCCGCCTGCCCCAGCATCTCGATGGGCCGGGCGATGGCGAAGGGGAGTGTGATGCCGGACCCGCGCAGGGCCAGGCCCACGAAGGCTCCGTACATCATGGGCATGCGCGCCACTTGGCGCACTGCGGTGCTCATGGAGGCCCCGCCGGAGCGCGCCGCCACCACGCCTCCCACTAGCCAGCCCGTGGCGGACTGGGTGACGAAAAGGATCACCGCGACGGACAGGCCCGGCTGTCCGAAGGCGAGCAGGGTGATGGGCAGCGCCATATTCCCGGCGTTGGGGAAGCCGGTGCCCAACACGAACCCCGCCTGGAGCGCGCGCGAGTGGCGCAGCGCGCCGCTGACCAGCGCGGCGCCCACAAGCCCTGCCAGGGTTGCGGCGAGCGAGACGCCAACCACGCGCAGCGATGCGCCGGGCTGGATATCGGCGTTAAGCACCGAGTTGATCACCAGCGCGGGGGCCAGCAGGTAGAGCATCAGCTGGGACAGCGGCCCCACGGGCAGCTTGCGCCAGCGCTGCAGGCCTGCGCCAGCGCCAGCCACCATGAAGGTGGGCAGGATGACACG
>JAYNIL010000012.1:47188-50006 GCA_038109085.1 Chloroflexota bacterium | reverse complement strand
GCGATACCCACGCCCTGCACCAGGCTGATGCGCTCACCAAGCAGCGGCACGGCCAGTACCACGGAGACCAGCACCGAGAGCGAGAGGAGCGGGGCGGAGCCGTTGGCGCCCAGCGCGCGGATGGCCCGGTAGTTCGAGTAGCGCCCCACGATGTACTGGGTGACGCCGGAGGCCGCGAGCCAGGCGTGCTGGCTCCAGCCCAGCTCGCCCAGCCGGAACACCTGCCCGGATACGAGCGCGGCGATGAAGAACAGGGGCACCCCTGCCACCACGGTGATGTAGATGCCCTGGAGCGCCGAGAGTCCCATGACGCCCCGGCGCGCGAAGACGTTGCTCAGCGCGAAGGAGGACGCCGACAGCACACCGAAGGCCGCGCCCAGCATGTCGCCTCCCCTACCCCGCCAGCGTCTGGGGCAGCCAGTCGGCCAGCAGCGCGCGCACCTCGGCGGCGCACTCGCGCAGGCCGTGCTCCGCGCCGGGGTAGGTCACCAGGCGCTTGGGCTCGAAGGCCCAGCCAAAGATGGTGTGCGCCTTGGCCACGGGGATGATGCCGTCGGCCTCCCCGTGCACCACCAGCAGCGGACGCGGGGTGAGGAGCACCGCCTCCTGTGCGCCGTCGGTCTGGCTTGAGAGGGCGGTCACGCCCCGGATGTGGGTGGTGTAGCGAGCGGTGGAGATGGCGACGCCGCCACCGAAGGAGTGGCCCACTGCCGCGATGCGCTCGTGCCCCAGCGCGGCTAGGGCCCACGCCCCACACAGCGCGTCAAGGGTGGACTCGTCCAAATCGCCCGGCTTGCGGTAGTTCAGGCGCAACGAGGCGATGCCCCGCTCCGTTAGCGCGACAGCCAGATCCCGGTAGAGGCCGTTGGCGGGGCCGGCGAACCCGCCCCGCGAGCCGGGCAGCCACAGCACAGCCGGGGCCTTCCCCTCCGCGCAGCCCGGCGCGGGCTCGTGGTAAATGGACGCCACCTCGCCCCGGGTGGTGAGCACCCGTAGGCCCCGCCCCGGCTCACCCTCCGGCGCAGGGGCCTCTGCGGTTCCCTCAAGCTCCACCGAGTAGCGCTCGTACAGGGGCGAGCGGGGCGCGTAGTCGTCGTTGCCGCCGAACACTAGGGGGCCGACTCCACCGCCGCGGCGATGGCGTTGCCCACGGCGCTGGTGCTCGCCTTGCCGCCCAGGTCGGGCGTGAGCACCTCGCCGTCGCGCAGCACCGTCATGCACGCGGCCTCCAGCGCATCACCCGCCTCCTCCTCACCCAGGTGGCGCAGCATCATGGCGGCGGAGAGCGCCGTGGCCAGAGGGTTGGCGAGGCCCTTGCCCGCGATGTCGGGGGCAGAGCCGTGCACCGGCTCGAAGTTGGAGGGGAACGTGCGGTCCGGGTTCACGTTGCCGGAGGGGGCGAGGCCCATGCTACCGGTGATGATGGCGCCGATGTCGGTGAGGATGTCGCCGAACAGGTTGGAGGCCACCACCACGTCGAAAGAGCCGGGGCGGCGGATGAAGTTCATGCACGCCGCGTCCACCAGGAGCGATTCGGTCTCGATGTCCGGGTAGCCCGCGGCCACCTGCTTGAACACCTCGTCCCACAGCACCATGGAGTAGCCCTGGGCGTTGGACTTGGTGATGGAGGCGACGCGCTTCTTGCCGTTGCGCTTGCGCGCCAGCTCGAAGGCGTAGCGGATGACCCGCTCGCACCCCTTGCGGGTGAACAGGGAGGTCTGGACGGCGATCTCGTCGGGGAAGCCCTTGTACTGGAAGCCGCCCACGTTGGCGTACTCGCCCTCGGTATTCTCGCGGATAACCACCATGTCGATGTCACCCGGCTCAACGCCGCGCAGGGGCGAGGTGACGCCGGGGTAGAGGATGGATGGGCGCTCGCATACGTACTGGTCGAACCCGCGCCGCATGGGCAGCAGCAGGCCGTTGAGGGTGACGTGGTCCTGCACGTCGGGGTGGCCCACCGCGCCGAAGAAGGTCACGTCGTACCCGCGCAGGGTGTCCAGGGCGTCGGCGGGCATCATGCGACCGTGCTTGAAGTAGTGGCCCGTACCCCAGTCGAACTCCTTGAACTCCATGTCCACGCCGTAGCGACGGCCCACCGCCTCCAGCGCCTTGATGCCCTCTGCGATGACCTCCGGCCCAATACCGTCCCCCGGAACCACTGCGATACGGTGCTTGCCCATACGGTGCGCGTCCCCCTGCGGTTATTGGCGGGCATGATAGCGTGGCCCTGCTCCCTTCGCTCGCTCGCCTCGCCCTGGCGGGCTTGAACGGGGGGACTCCCCTCTCGGCTCTGAAGGGCCTCCCTCCGTCTCCAACTGCTTCCCAGGCTCGCTAGATACGTGCCGCGCGATGCGCGGCGCAACGGGGGGCTCCGCCCCCGCGCGCACCTCCGAAAGCCCCTCAAGTAGGCGTGCTGGCCACGCGCCTGCTGCCATGAGCGAGCGCCGGGCGAGTGGAGACGGGGTAGCGAAAGCGCGCAGGGGAGCCTCCTGGTCAAGTGTGCGAAGCACGCGGGGCCCTTGGGTGCTATCCCCGAAGCGCAGCACACTCGCACGCGCGAGACTGGGGATGGTCGATAAGACCACGCGCAAGGCGAGGGTGATGCTGATCGCCGCCGGATTGTTGACTGCGGTACTAGTGCTCGCCGCCTGGGGGACCGCCTCGGCGCAGCGCGCTGAGCCCGCCAACGTGGCCTTCTCCGAGTCGCTGCCCGCCGACTTCCACCTGGAGGCGGAGCGCGGCTCATCCGGCCTACCAGACGGCATGCTCATCTCCCGCGCGCTGGCACTGGGGCTGCCGGTGGTGCTGGTGCCCT
>JAYNIL010000012.1:44866-47088 GCA_038109085.1 Chloroflexota bacterium | reverse complement strand
AGGCGCTGGTGGACGCGCTGCTGGCAACACCGTAGCCTTGGCGCGCCCCCCAGGGGCGTGAACCAAAGGCTGAGGTGATGCCCCATGGCAGGTGAGGACCAGTTCCGGTTGGACGGTAAGGTGACCATCGTCACCGGCGGCAGCGAGACAATCGGCCGGGCCATCGCCCACGCCTACGCGGCGCGGGGGGCCAAGGTGGTCATCGCCTCCCGCACCGAGGCCAACCTCAAGACGGTCAAGGCGGAGATTGAGGCGGCGGGCGGGGTGTGTGAGGCGATCCCTACAGACGTGCGCGACTCGGCCTCCCTCGCCACGCTGGTGGAGCGCACCGTGGCCCGCTTCGGGCGCATCGACGTGCTGGTGAACAACGCGGGCGGCCCCATGGCCGACGACTTCAAGCGCGCTCCGCTGCTGGAGCTGGAGGACGGGGACATAATGGGGTGCCTGGACCTGAACGTGAAGTCGCTCATCCGGGCATCGGCGTTGGTGGTTCCGCACATGAATGCCCAGGGCGGCGGCACCATCATTAACATGGGCTCCATGGGTGGCGTGGGCCGCGGCTGGGGCGGTTGGGGCCCTCCCCACATGACCATGTACAACGTGACCAAGGCCGCCGTCATCTTCCTGACCAAGGCCATGTCCACGGAGTTCGCCCCGCTGGTGCGGGTGAACTGCATCAACCCTGGGTTCATCGACTCCCGGCTCATCCGCATCGGCCGCACCCAGGAGCAACTCGACGCGGTGTCCAACACCGTGGCGGTGGAGCGCTTCGGCCAGCCGGAGGACGTGGCGAACGCCGCCGTGTACCTGGCCTCGGACGCCGCCGCCTGGTGCGACGGCACGGTGCTGGACGTGTACGGCGGGGCCAAGTGGGGCTAGCCGCCTACAACGGCTGCACCACCACCCGCATCGTGTGCCGTCCCAACTGCCCGCCGGGGCGGCGCACCCTGCCCGCCCACCGCGTCACCTTCGGCTCGCTGGAGGAGGCGCGGGCGGCGGGGTACCGCCCCTGCCGCGTCTGCACGCCCGACGACGGCCCGCCGGGGCCATGGCGGAGCAAGCGGGGGTAAGCCCCCGAATCAAACCCTGGAAGGGTGCAGGGGAGTGGGGACCTCTCCCCGCCAGGGGTAGCACCGCAGGCGCGCAGGGGGTGTCACTCTGCCGTTAAGTCCGGCTAGCCGGGCGGAGAGGTTAATCACCCAGCGCGGCGCGCACGGCCTTGGCCACGTCGCCGTCGCGCGATGAGGGCATGGTGCGCGGGTCCAGCACCAGCGCACCATCAGCGATGCGCCCGATGATGGGTGGGTCGCCCGCCCGCAGGCGTCGGGCCAGCTCGTCAGCACCGCCCGCAGGCGCAGGGTCCACCACCACTAGCCGGGTGGGCAGCGTGTCCGTGGGCAGGCTACCGCCCCCCACCTCCGACACCCCGTCAACGGCCTGCGCGCCCGGGCCTATCAGCCGGGCCAAAGCACCGGCGCGCGCCGCGAGTTCCGGCAGGGGCACGGCCAGCATCCGCAGCACCGGCACCATGGCCAGCGCCTCGTCGCGCACGTAGTGCATGAGCGTAGCGTGCAGCGCGGCCAGGGTGAGCTTGTCGGCGCGCACCGCACGGGCCAGCGGGTGCGCGGCGATGGAGGCGAGCAGGTCGACGCGCCCGGCGACGATGCCCGCCTGCGGGCCGCCCAGCAGCTTATCGCCGGAGAAGAAGACGGCATCGGCCCCCCCGGCCAGCGATTCGGCGGGGGTTGTCTCATGGCTGATGCCGAAGGCGGCCGTGTCCACCAGCGCGCCGGAGCCCAAGTCGTGCAGCACGGGGATGCCCTTGGCCCTGCCCACGGCGGCCACCTCGGCCAGCGCCGGCTCATGGGTGAAGCCCACCACCTTGAAGTTGGAGCGATGCACCAGCAGCAGCGCGGCGGTCTGCGGGGTGATGGCGCGCTCGTAGTCGGCGGCGTAGGTGCGGTTCACCGTGCCCACCTCCACCAGCCGCGCGCCCGATGCCGCCAGCACGTCGGGTATGCGGAACCCGCCTCCTATCTCCGATGCCTCACCCCGGCTGACGATGACCTCACGTCCCGACGCAAGTGCCGCCAGGCCCAGCAGCATGGCCGAGGCGTTATTGTTGACCGCGATTGCCGCTTCGGCACCGGTGAGCTGAGCAACCAGCGCACCCACAGCGGCGTGACGCGAGCCGCGCTTGCCCGTAGAAAGGTCGAGCTCCA
>JAYNIL010000012.1:43172-44766 GCA_038109085.1 Chloroflexota bacterium | reverse complement strand
CGCGCGTTGTTGGAAGGGTAGTTGGTAGTCATGGGCTCGTCTCTACTCTCCCCCTCGCAGGAATTTAGTGCGTGCAGCCTACCGCACGCTCAGGTGAGCGCGCAGGGGGTAGAATGGCGTAGTTAGCCCAGCCGAGGTGGCGGAATGGCAGACGCGGCGGGCTTAAACCCCGCTGCCCGCAAGGGCGTGTGGGTTCGACCCCCACCCTCGGCACCAACTCTCTCTCTCCTAAGAGGCACTATGCCCCGTTTCGACCCCGGCGCGCCCTACGCCGTCGCAATCGAGGAGACCACCTACCCCGGGGGCGATGGTGTGAGACAGCCCGCCAGCGTGTTCTTCCCCCAAGGTGAAGGTCCTTTCGCAATTGCGGTGCACGTGCACGGGGGCGCGTGGAACGGAGGAGAGCGTCTTCGTGCGCAGTTGGTGGATGAGGAGTTGGCGGCCTGCGGGCTCATCGTCGCCGCCATTGACTTCCGCCTGGCCCCGGCTCACCCGTACCCCGCCCAGGTTGAGGACACGGTGGCCGCCATCGGCTGGCTGCGTGAGCAGGCGGGGCGTTGGAACGGCGATGGGGCTCGACTGGGGCTCATCGGCGATTCGTCTGGGGGGCACACGGCCCTACTACCCGCCATGCAGACGGGATGGAACGCGGGTCCCATCGACTGGGTCATCGCCCTCTGGCCAGTGCTGGACCCCCACGCGCGCTACCTGTACGCGGTGCGCAACGGATACCAGCGCCTGGCCCGCAGCACCGAGGCGTACTTCCTGACGGAGGAGGCCATGCGTGAGGCCAACCCCCAGGGCCTGCTGGACCGAGGCGAACTGGTGAGCCTGCCGCCGGTGCAGGTGATCCAGGGCGATACCGATGCCAACATCCCCAACGCCATACCTCTCGCGTTTGAAATTGCCTACCGGAACGCCGGGGGGCTTATTGAGTTAGAGTGGTTCGCGGGCCAACCGCACTCCTTCGCCATCAATCCAGGGTCCCACACCGCGCATGCGGTGGTCCTGATGCGCAATTTCGTAGCGCGTCAGGTGGGCTAACCCCATTTATACAAGACCGATAAGACAAGACGAGGCCCCGGCAGATTCCGGGGCCTCGTAGTTTTCTTTTTGTTGCGGCGCAGGCTAATGGCTGGTGCTGCGCTTGTGGAGCACGTACCCGGTGACGTTAAGCACAATCGCGATGGCTGCCCAAATGCCGATAGCCATCCAGAATCCGGTCTCCAGCATGTGGTACCTCCGTGTTCAGGTTGACGCCCTATGCCTGCTGCAGCAAATGCGCATCGAATAGGATAGCGCAATGCGCTCCGGCGCGCACAGGAGGCTGGATGAGCTGGATCGTCGTGGGGATGGCGGCGGCGGCGGTGAGCGCGGCCACCAACATTCTGGACAAGTCCATCATCCATCACTACGTCCGCACACCCGTAACGCTACCATTGCTCAGCGGCATCGCCCAAACCACCTTGGGCCTAATACTTATGGCGATCGTCCGGGTGCCAGCGGAAGCGCCAGTGGAGGCGGTGTGGTGGGCGCTGGCCTCTGGGGTCACCTTCGGCCTGGCAGCCCAGTTCCTTATGCGCGGGCTTTTCAC
>JAYNIL010000012.1:0-43072 GCA_038109085.1 Chloroflexota bacterium | reverse complement strand
TGCGCCGCCGCCCGCTCGCCGACCTGCGGACCATGCTGAAGACGCGCAGCCCAGGGCTGGCACTGGTAGTACTCAACGAGACTGTCGTAGTGTCAGCGGGGCTGGTACTAACGCTCTGGGCTCTCTCCTTGGGTCCTGCATCGCTGGTCACCGCGCTCACCGGCACCCGCTCTCTGTGGGTCGTCGCTTACTCGACCGGCGCGGCACTAATCTGGCGCGGTTTCCTGGGGGAGAACACCAGTCGGCGCGCTATTACCCTTAAGACCGGCGCCACAGCCCTTACCGTCGCCGGCGTGGCGGGCATCGCTCTGTTGTGATGACGGGGGTGTAGACTCGCGCCCATGTCATCCACTACCCGCCGCAGGCCCTACCCCACCTTCCGCGGGTGGTGGATCGTCGCCGTCTCGTTTCTGGCGCTCTTCCTGCACGGGGCTGCCACCTCCTACCTGTTCGGCATCCTCGCCCCCTTCATGGAGGAGGACCTGGGCTGGTCGCGCTCGGTGCTGGCCGGTGCGCTGACGGTGGCGGTCATCGCCTCGGCAGCGGCGGGCGTACCCCTGGGCCCGTGGGTGGACCGGCGCGGCTCGCGAGCGGCAATGGCCGTGAGTGCCGTGTTGGGCGGGCTGATGCTGGTGGGGCTGGGGCTGGTGCACAGCGTGTGGGCCTACTACCTGCTACTGGGCGTAGGCGTGGGCGTGGCACGCGCGGGTCTGGAGAACGTGGGCCCCCGGACGGCCATCGCCAACTGGTTCGTGCGCCGCCGGTCCGCCGCCTTCGCCTGGTTCTCGGGCGGGCGGGCGCTCTTCGGCTTTGCCATGGTGCCAGTGTTCGCGTGGGTCGCCACCACCTGGTCGTGGCGCACCGGCTGGGTGCTGCTGGGGCTGGCCGAATTGGCGCTGCTGGCCCCCCTCACCTGGCTCATTGTGCGCCGGCGTCCCGAGGACGCGGGGCAGCGGCCGGACGGGGACCCGGAGGGGATAGCCTCCCCGGCCCCCCGCTATGCGCCCACGGGCGAGGACTGGACACGCCGGGAGGCATCGCGCACCCGGGCCTTCTGGCTGCTGGTGGTGGGCTTCACCCTGACTGGCTTCCCCGCCACGGGCATCATCGCCAACATGGTGCTCTACTTCCGTGACTACGGCATGAGCCCGCAACTCGCAGCCCTCGGCTTCTCCACCTACGGGCTGGGCGCCATGTTCGGGCGGCCCACCTGGGGGTACCTGTCCGCGCGCATCGGGGTGCACCGAGGGCTAACGGTGTGGGGTTTCGCCTACGGCACCGTCATCATCGCTTTCACCCTGGCGTCCAACCCCGCCACCCTCTTCCCCGGCGCAGTGTTCCTGGGGCTGGTCATCGGCGGGGTGCAGCAGCTCCAGGCGCAGGCCTGGCCCGACTACTATGGGCGCAAGCATGTGGGCGCCATCACGGGGCTCACCATACTGCTGCTCACCCCGGCGCTGGCCACGGGGCCATTGCTGGCGGCCCTGGCGTTCGATGCACTGGGCTCCTACACCGTGGTGTTCGCGGTATACGGGGGCATCTCCTACATCTCCGGCCTATGCTTCCTGTTGGCGCGGCGCCCCGTTCGTTCAGCGCCCCAGGCCTGAGCGCGCGCGCCGGGCCAGCACCACCAGGCCCACGGCGAAGACCGCCACGCCCAGCGCGCCGAGGCCCACCACCACCGGCCATGCGCCGCCCAGGGCGTGCTCGGCCCGAGTGAGCAGCCCCTCCAGCAGCGCCGGGTCGGTTGGCTCGGAGTGGTGCGCTAGCACCGTGAGCAGCGCGGGCACGCTAGGCCTCGCCCGGCACCATCTGGGTGGCGGCGAAGCGGGATGAGGTGGCCCGTTCGCGCACCCCGAAGCTGAGGGCCGCAGCGATGACGAGCAGGATGGCCCCAGCAGCGAAAGTGGGGGCGTAGGAGCCGATTAGGTCGAACACCAACCCGGCCAGCAGCACGGCGGCAGCCCCGCCCAGCTGGTGCGCCATGTTCATCATCCCTGCCACGGCCCCCGCCACGCGCACGCCGTAGATCTCAGCCGAGAGGGCTGAGGTCTGCGGCACGGTGGCGAGCCACGACGACCCGGCCACCACAGCGAAGACCCACAATCCCACGCCCGCCGGGAGCACCAGCACCAGGGCGAAGGCCACCCCGCGCACGGCGTAAATGAGGCCCAGCAGGTCGCGCCGCAGCAGCCTGTCACCCAAAGCCCCGGTGCCCAGCACTCCCAGAAGGTTGATGAATGCCAGCAAACCGAAGGCCAAGGCCGCCGTGGAGGTGGATACGCCCACGCTGGCTGCGTAGGGGATGAAGTGGACGGCGATGGTGGCCGTGGTCACTCCGCACACAACATAGGCCAGGGAGAGCTGCCACATGGGCGCGGTGCGGTAGGCGGCCTGCCAGCGCTCCACCGCCAGCGGCCCCTCAGCCTGCGGGGCGCGCGAGCCCACGGCTGCGGGACCACCCTCACCGTCGGGTGAGAGGCCGAGCTGTGCCGGGTCGTCCCGCACCACCAGGGCCAGCACCGGCGCGCCCACCAACCCCATGGCCGCGCCGATCACCAGCCACGCCGCCTCCAGCCCCGCGCGCTCCAGCAGGAAGGCCATCAGCGGCACCAGCACCATGCCGCCCACCGACCCGCCCGCCGCCAGCACGCTCATGGCGGTGCCCCGGCGGCGGCGGAACCAGCGGGAGGCCACCGAGGTGGCCGAGGCGTACATCACTCCCGCCATGGCCGTGGAGATGACGCCGATGTACAACACACCCAGCACCCAGGGGTTGGGCGCCAGGCCCACACCCACCGCGCCCACCCCCAGCACCGCCATGCTCCCAGACATGACGCGCCGGCCGCCGAAGCGGTCGGTGAGCGCGCCAGCGGCAGGCTGGGAGAGTCCGTTCACCACCCACCCTGCGGCGGCGATGGCCGAGAGGGCAGAGATGGAAACGTCGAACCGCTCCTGCCAAATGGGAAAGAAGAGGCCAAAGCCCTGCCGCCCGCCCACACCCATGAGGCTCATGAAGAAAAGCGCCCCGATGACGTACCAGCCGTAGAAGAGGCGCGGGCCGGGGCGTGCGGACATGGGCACCTCCAAGGGGGGACGCGGGCAGCATACACCGGCGCCTACGCCGAACGGCCGCACACGATACGCCGCAGGAGGGCCCGGCGCACGGGGGGCCAGGCGGCGTGCGCCGTCAAACAATCGTCCACCCGCGCTCAGGAGCGGTCTTTACGTGTTTCCAAGTAGCCCCGAATGGGGGGCTTCCCCATTGACCGGGTTCTCTAGATTTCTTTAGGATTCTGCAGATTTGAGTGCGGGAAGGGCAACATGACCACCTCCTCCAACAACGAGCCCAACGAGCGCAAGTGGCTCACCCTAGGCCTGGCCCGCACCCTGCTAGGCATCAACGAGGCCACCCTGCGTCAGTGGGCCGACAACGGCCTGGTGCGCGCCTTCCGCACCCCCGGCGGCCACCGGCGATTCTCCGCCGAGGACATCTACGCCCTGATGGAGAACGGCTCGCACCTGGGCGCACCCCACCTGGGCGACGACCCGGCCATGCTCGACCGCATCCGCCGCCAGGTGCGCGACAGGGCCCGGCCCGCATCTCCGGCCTGGATGGCCCGTTTCGATGAGGACGGGCACGCTCGCATGCGCGAGCTGGGGCGTGAGTTCGTCGAACTGGCCACCGCATACATGGACGCCCCGGAGCGGCGCGAGTCGCTGCGCGAGGCGGGCTCACTGGGCGAGCGCTACGGTGAGGAGATAGCCCGCAACGGCCTCTCCCTGGCCGAGGCGATGAGCGCCTTCACCTTCTTCCGCCATGCCACTGTCGCGGCGCTGCGCCCGTCCCTGCTAGGCAAGGGCGCTACGGCCGAGGGCGTGGCGACGGCCCTGGAGCACCTGGCCCGCCTAGCGGACGAGATGCTGGTGGGCCTGTCCACGAGTTTCGCAGCGGCGAGCGCGACACGCGCCGCCACCGGGAGGGGCCAGTGACCACCGCAGCCCGCAGGAGCCCGAAGGGCCGTGACCCCGAGCAGGACGAGATAGACCAGCGCCTGCTAAACCTGGTGCAGTCCGACTTCCCGCTGGCCGATCGCCCGTATCAGGCCATGGCCCAGCAGCTGGGCACCAGCGAAGAGGACGTGCTGGCGCGCGTACGCCGGTGGAAGAAGGCCAACGTGATCCGGCAGGTGGGGGCCATCTTCGACACCCGCAAGCTGGGCTACAAGACCACGCTGGTGGCCTTCCGCTACGCGCCGGACAAGCTGGAGCGCGGCGCGCGCTATGTGAACCGCCACCCCGGCGTCTCCCACAACTACGAGCGTGTGGGCCAGTTCAACCTCTGGTTCACCCTGGCGGTGCCGCCCGGGCAGGACCTGGAGGCAGCCATCAACGAGATGGCTGCGGTCACTGGCGCTGAGGCCGCCCGCATCATGCCGACCATCAAGTTCTTCAAGATAGGCGTGAACTTCGACATGGAGAAGAAGGAGGGCGCGGCCTACGAGTATTACTCTCCCGACGGCTTCTCTACCTCCAAGACCGCCGTTGAGAAGAAGCCCGAACTGAAGGACGACTGGAACAAGGCCGTGCCAATCTCCGAGCACGATCGGGCCGTGATACGCGAGCTCCAAGAGGACCTGCCCGTCGAGCCCCAGCCGTTCGATGCCATGGCGGCGCGATTGGGCATGAGTGTGCCGGAGCTGTTCACCTGGACCGAGCAGGCGGTGGCGCGTGGGTTCATGCGCCGCTACAGCGCCGTGCTCTACCACCGCAAGGCGGGCTTCCGGGCCAACGCCATGACGGTCTGGCGCGTGCCGGAGGAGCGGGCGGTGGAGGTGGGGCTGAAGATGGCCGAGAGCCCCTGGGTCACCCACTGCTACCAGCGCCCGACGTTCCCCGATTGGCCCTACACCCACTTCACCATGATCCACGCGGCCACCCAGGGCAAGTGCGAGGAGATCGCTCGCGAGATGTCCGAGGCAACGGGCATCACCGACTATCAGCTGCTCTACTCGACGCGCGAGTACAAGAAGACCCGGGTGCGCTACTTCGTGGAGGACGAGATGTCAGGGGTGACGGCGTGAACCCCTACTACCCCGCATACCTGGACCTGCGCGGGCGCCGGTGCGTCGTCATCGGCGCGGGTGTCATCGCCGAGCGCAAGGTGGAGGGACTGCTGGAGGCGGGCGCCGCCGTGACAGTGGTAAGCCCCGAAGCCACGGATGCCGTTGCCGGGTGGGCGGCCGAAGGCCGTGTCGGATGGGAGCGCCGGGGGTACCAGCCCGGCGACCTTGACGGAGCGTGGCTGGCCATTGCTGCCACCGACGACAACCCCACCAACCGGGCGGTGCACGCCGAGGCCGAGGCCCGGCGCGTGCTGCTGAACGTGGTGGACGTGACGGAGTTGTGCAGCTTCATCGCTCCAGCAACCGCCTCGCGCGGCCCGGTGACGGTGGCCATCTCAACAGGCGGTGCATCACCGGCGCTGGCCCGCAAGCTGCGCACCCAGATGGGCTCGGACGAGTGCCGGTGCCTGGCCTGGGCCGACGCGGCAGACGTGCTGGCCGGAGCCCGCAGGGAGCTGCGCGCGGGGGGGCAGAAGGCCGACCCGCAGACGTGGCAGGCAGCGATGGACGACGAACTGCTGGCGCTGGTGCACGGTGGCCGGGAGGGCGAGGCGCGCGAGCGCCTGCTCACGGCGCTTCGCGCGGGCCAGCCGGGATACCAGGGATAGGGAGATACCGTGCGGATAGTGCTCACCGGCCTCAGCCACAACACCGCCCCCGTCGCCGTTCGCGAGCGCGTTGGCCTCACCCGCGAGCAGCTGCCTGGCGCGCTGGCCGCTCTGAAGGCGCACGCGGGCCGAGGCGTCATCGTCTCCACCTGCAACCGCATGGAGGTCTACACCCTGGCGCGAGACGGCGCCCAGGGCCGCGCCGCCGTGGACGCCTTCCTGGCCGACGCCTTCGGCCTGGACGCGCGTGAGGAGGGGATCTACCGGCGCGACCACGACGAGGCCGTGCGCCACCTGTTCCGCGTGGCCGCCTCACTGGATTCGCAGATCCTGGGTGAGTCGGAGATCCTTGGCCAGGTGCGCGACGCCTTCGGCGTGGCGAGCCGCCAGGGCATGGCCGGCGGAGCGTTGGCCCACCTGTTCCACTCCGCCCTGCGCACGGGCAAGCGCGCCCGTACCGAGACGGCCATCGGCCGCAACGCCCTTTCGGTGAGCCGCGCCTGCGTGGAGCTCACGCGCGCCGCCCTGGACGACCTGCGTAACCGCAAGGCGCTGGTCATCGGCGTCGGCGAGGCATCGCGCCTGGCTGCCCAGGCCCTGCGGGATGCGGGTGTGGGCGAGCTGGTGGTGGTGAACCGCACCTACGCCCACGCGGTGGAGCTGGCCGAGGAGATGGGAGGCACCGTCGCCTCCCTAGAGGACCTGTCCACGCTGCTGGCCGAGGCCGACGTGGCCCTCACGGCCACCGCCGCGCCCGACTACGTGCTCACCCACGCCATGGTGGCGGACGCCGCCGCCCACCGCGCCGGTCGCCCGCTGCTACTCATGGACATCGCCGTCCCCCGCGACGTGGAGCCAACGGTATCGGACATCAAGGGCGTCCACCTGTACACTGTCGACGACCTGGAGGCCGTGGCCGAGTCCAATCGGCGCGAGCGCGCCGCCGAGGCGGTGCGCGCCGAGCGCATCGTCGAGGAGGAGCTGGAGCGCTTCAAGGCCTGGTGGCAGGCGCGCGGCATGACCCCCACCATCAGCGCCATGCGGGCCCAGGCCGAGGCGATGCGCTCGGCCGAGGTGGCGCGAACACTCTCGCGCATGCCGGGGCTGACGGTGGAGAACGCTGAGCGCATCGAGGCGATGACCAAGGCGCTGGTGAAGAAGATGCTCCACGCGCCCACCCACTCCCTGCGCTCCCGCAACGACGAGTCGTTCACCCAGGCAGCGCGCGAATTGTTCGGCCTGGACGAGCAGTAGGCCATGCCCCGCATCATCCGCATCGGCACCAGGGCGAGCACCCTCGCCCTGGTGCAAACCGAGACGGTCGGCGCCGCCCTGCGCGCGCTGGACCCGGACATCACCATTGAGGTGGTGCGCATCTCCTCCACGGGTGATGCCAACCCTGACGCGCCCCTGGCCTCGCTGGGCATCGGCGTGTTCACCTCGGCCATCGAGGAGGCGCTGGTTGGGCGGCGCATCGACCTGGCCGTCCACTCCCTCAAGGACCTGCCCACCCTGGTGCCCACAGGCCTGGCGGTCGTGCCTGTACTAGAGCGCGAGGACCCGCGCGACGTGCTGGTCAGCCGCACGAGCAAGGGGCTCATGGACCTGGAGGCGGGCTCGCGGGTCGGCACCTCCAGCCCCCGGCGCGCGGCCCAGCTGCGGCTGGGGCGGCCCGACGTGTTGTTCGTGCCGGTGCGCGGCAACGTGGAGACGCGCCTCGCCAAGGCGGGCGGGCCTGACCACGACGCCGTTATCCTGGCCGCCGCAGGGCTGCGCCGCCTGGGCCTGGCCGGGCGTATAAGCGAGTACCTGTCCACCCGCGCCTGCACCCCCGCGCCGGGCCAGGCGGCCCTGGCGGTGGAGTTGCGCGCCGATGACGCGCCGCTGCTGGCCCTGGTGCGCAGCCTCACCCACGCGCCTACGGCGGCGGCGGTGGAGGCGGAGCGTGCCTTGCTGCGCGCGGCGGGCGGCGGCTGCCAGCTACCGGTGGGTGCCTACGCCACGGTGGAGGGCGGTTCGCTCCACCTGTTCGCCACCGTCACCGCACTCCAGGGCCCCGGCTCGTTCCGGGTTGAGGTGGACGGGCCGGCCGACTCGCCGGAGGTGGTGGGCCGCATGGCCTACCAGGCGCTGGTGGAGCAGGGCGCGGGCCCGCTGCTCACGGAGGCGCACGCATGAGCACGGGGCCCACGGATAAGGGCAAGGTGTGGCTGGTGGGCGCCGGGCCGGGTGACCCCGGCCTACTCACCGTGAAGGGCGCGCAGCTGCTGGGGAGTGCGGACGTGGTGGTGTACGACCGCCTCGCCTCCCCTGCCCTGCTGGCGCTGGCTCCGGAGGGCGCAGAGCGCGTGGCCATGGGCAAGGAGCCAGAGACGCCCGGCGCATTCCAGACGCAGATTAACGATGCCCTGGTGCGCCACGCCCTAGCGGGCAAGCGGGTGGTGCGCCTCAAGGGCGGCGACCCCTTCGTGTTCGGGCGCGGTGGCGAGGAGGCGGAGGCGGTGCGGGCGGCGGGCGTGGACTACGAGATCGTCCCGGGCATCACCTCGGCCATCGCCGTCCCGGCGTACGCGGGCATCCCGGTGACCCACCGGGGGGTGTCCACATCCTTCACCGTGGTCACAGGCTCCGAAGACCCCACCAAGCCCGACTCGTCGGTGGACTGGGCGGCGCTGGCCAAGGTGTCTGGCACACTGGTGGTGCTCATGGGCTGGCGCGCGCTCCCGTCCATCGTCGAGGCGCTCGTCGCGGCGGGTAAGCCCGCGAACACCCCGGCGGCGCTGGTCTCCTGGGGCACTACCCCGCGCCAGCGCACAGTCAGCGGCACCCTGGCAGACATCGTGGACAAGGGGAAGGCGGGCGGCATCTCCAACCCGGTCATCTCCGTCATCGGCCCCGTGGCGGGGCTGCGGGAGCGGCTTGGTTGGTTCGACCAGGGCCCGCTGTTCGGCATGCGCGTACTGGTGACGCGCTCGCGCCAGCAGGCCAGCGCCCTCTCCGCCGCGCTGCGGGAGGCGGGCGCAGAACCAGTGGAGGTGCCGACCATCGCCATCGAGCCCCTGACCGCCTACGGCGTGCTGGACGATGCACTGGAGCGCCTGAGCACCTACGGGTGGGCGGTGTTCACCTCGGTGAACGCCGTGGAGGCCGTCTTCGCGCGGCTGGAGGCGGTTGGGCGTGACACCCGCGCCTTCGCCGGTGTGGAGATAGCCGCCATGGGCCCCGCCACCGCGAAGGCCCTAGCCGCGCGGGGGCTGCGGGCTGACTACGTGCCCGAGCGCTTCACCACCCAGGACGTGGCCGACGGTTTCCGCGCCTACGATGTGAACAAGCGCCGGGTGCTGCTGCCACGTGCGGACATCGCCCCGCGCACACTGCCCGAGGCCCTGGCGGCCCAGGGCGCGCAGGTGGACGATGTCCCCGCCTACCGCAACGTGACCCCGGACGGGGCCGCGGCGCAGGCCCGCGAACTGCTGCTTGAGGGGGTGGACGCGCTGACGGTGGCGTCCTCGTCCGCCGTCCACAACCTGGTGAGCCTGTTGGACAATGACGTCTCCGCGCTGCGGGATGTGGCCATTGCCTCCATCGGCCCGGAGACGTCGAAGGCGGTGCGCGAGGCGGGGCTGCAGGTGGCCGTGGAGGCCGCGGAGCACACGATACCGGGACTGGTGGCCGCGTTGGTGGCCGCCGCGCCCAGTCTGCGGAGCGCAGGAGGTGCGCGATGACCGAGCTGCTGCACGACCGGAACGCCGTGGGCGCGGGCTTCCCGCTGGTGCGCCTGCGCCGCACTCGCCGCACCCCAGCCCTGCGGGCCATGGTGCGCGAGATGCGTCTGGACCCGCGTGAGTTCATCTACCCGATGTTCGTCACCCACGGGCGGGACGTGAAACTGCCCATCGGCCCCATGCCCGGCCAGTTCCAGCTCTCCCTGGACCACCTGCTGGTGGAGGTGGCGGAGGCCCAAGCCCTGGGCGTCGGCGCCGTGCTCCTATTCGGCCTGCCCGCCGCCAAGGACGAGCACGCCTCGGAGGCCTTCGACGACGCGGGCATCGTGCAGGAGGCGGTGGCCGCCATCAAGCAGGCCATCCCGGAGATGGTGGTCATCACCGACGTGTGCCTGTGCGAGTACACCGACCACGGCCACTGCGGCGTGCTGCTGGACGACGGCACCGTGGACAACGACGCGACGCTCCCCCTGCTGGCGCGCACCGCCGTCTCCCACGCACGCGCGGGCGCCGATATCGTCGCCCCCTCGGCCATGATGGACGGGCAGATCGCCGCACTTCGGGCGGGGCTGGATGCGGCGGGCTTCACCGACACCCCGGTGATGGCCTACGCCTCCAAGTTCGCCTCGGCGTTCTACGGCCCCTTCCGCATCGCCGCCGAGTCCGCGCCCCGCTCCGGGGATAGGCGTGCCTACCAGATGGACGGGGCCAACGCCCGAGAGGCGCTGCGCGAGCTGGAGCAGGACGCCGCCGAGGGCGCGGACTTCCTCATGGTCAAGCCCGCGCTTGCCTACCTCGACATCATCCGCATGGCCAAGGAACGCTTGGCCCTGCCCCTGGCCGCCTACAACGTCTCCGGTGAGTACGCCATGCTCAAGGCCGCCGCGGCCAACGGCTGGCTGGACGAGAACGCCGCCATGCTGGAGATGCTCACCTCCATCAAGCGGGCGGGCGCCGACCTGCTCATCACCTACTTCGCCAAGGACGCAGCCCGTCTGCTGCGCCAGGGCGTCTAGTCAAGACCCACGTCCCGGAGGCCGTCATGGACCAGTCCCGCTCCGAAGCCCTGTTGGCGCGCTCCCAGCGCCTGATACCCGGCGGGGTGAACTCCCCCGTACGCGCCTTCAACGGCGTGGGCGGGGTGCCCCCGTTCATCGCGCGAGGCGCGGGCTCGCACATCTGGGACGTGGACGGCAACGAGTACGTGGACTTCGTGGGCTCCTGGGGCCCGCTGATCCTGGGCCACGCCCACCCCGCCGTGGTGGAGGCGGTGCAGAAGGCCGCCGCCCACGGCACCTCGTTCGGGGCGCCCACGGAGGGGGAGCTGGAGCTGGCGGAGCTCATCAGCCGCGCCCTCCCCTCCATAGAGATGGTGCGCCTGGTCTCCTCTGGAACCGAGGCGGCCATGTCCGCCATACGGGTGGCACGCGCCTTCACGGGCCGCTCCAAGTTGCTCAAGTTCAACGGGTGCTACCACGGGCACGCCGACGGGTTGCTGGTGAAGGCGGGCTCGGGCCTGGCCACGGCGGGTACCCCATCTTCTGCCGGGGTGCCGCTGGGGTACGCCGCCGAAACGCTGGTGGCCGAGTACAACGACCTGGACAGCGTGCGCATGGTTTTCGCCGCCAACGTGAACCAGGTGGCGGCCATCATCGTGGAGCCCGTTGCGGGCAACATGGGCGTGGTGCCCCCCGCGCCCGGCTTCCTGGAGGGGCTGCGGGTGCTGTGCGATGAGAACGGCGCGCTGCTCATCTTCGATGAGGTCATCACCGGCTTCAGGGTGGCCTACGGCGGGGCGCAGGCGCTCTACAACGTACGCCCGGATCTGACGTGCCTGGGCAAGGTGATCGGCGGTGGGCTGCCCGTGGGCGCCTACGGCGGTCGCGCTGAGGTGATGAAGATGGTGGCCCCGCTGGGCGCGGCCTACCAGGCGGGGACGCTCTCCGGCAACCCGCTGGCCGTCGCTGCGGGCATCGCCTGCCTCAAGCAGCTGGCCCAGCCTGGCGTGTACGAACGCCTGGACGCGCTGGGCGCGGCGGTCGAGCGCGGACTGCGCGCTGCCTCCGACGCCTCGGCGGTGAAGCTGACCATCAACCGGGTGGGCTCAGCGCTCACGGCCTTTATGACCGACGGCCCCGTCACCACCTGGGCCCAGGCCGCCGAGGCCGACACCGCCTTCTACGCCTCCTACTTCCACGGCATGCTGGAGCGCGGGGTGTACCTGGCCCCCTCCCAGTTCGAGGCGGCGTTCGTGTCCACGGCGCACCAGCCGGAGGAGGTGGCGTACGCCGCCGAGGCCGCCATGGGCGTGCTGACCGCGTTCTAACGCGCTAGAGCAGGCAGACCGCCCGCAGCGGCCACACGCGGGCGCCGATGCGCCCGGCCAGCGCAGCGCGGGGGACGGGGCCGTGGCGGCGCGAGTCCACCGAGTCGGCCCGGTTATCGCCCAGGAGCAGACACTCGCAGGGACCCAGCGCCCACTCCTGCACCGGGAAACCGGGTTCCTGGAGGCCCCAGGCCAGCACGCCGCGCTCCGGGAGCAGCGCCCCGTTCACGTGGGTGCCCTCCCCGTCCACCCGCACGCGCTCGCCGGGCAGCCCGATGACCCGCTTCACCCAGAGCGTCCCGTTCGCGCCCGGCATGTGGGCCAGCACCACGTCGCCCCGGCGGGGCGGCCAGCGCACGGGCAGCGCGAGGATCACCTGTCCGGGGCGCAGGGCCGGGGCCATGGACACGCCCTGGACGCGCAGCAGGCGGGGGAAGAAGCGGGTGAAGAACATTGTGGGAGTGTAGCGGGTGAGTAACGAGCGGGGCCCCTAGGGGCCCCGCTCGTTACTCACGGTCTGCTGTCCGGTGGACTTAGGCGGGGACGACGAACTCGCCGCCCGCGGCCTGGTTGGACGACTTGGAGGCGGTCTTCACACCCTTGGTGTCCCAGAAGATGCGCGCGATCTCGTTGACCTCGGCCAGCAGCTGGTTGGCGGCGTCGGCGTTGGTCTCCTGGCGCACCTTGGAGGCGGTCTTCAGCGCGTTGAACACCAGGGTGTGCAGGTTGGGGTGCTTCTCCAGGTGCTCCGGCTTGAAGTAATCGGCCCACAGGACGCGCAGCTCGCGCTTGCACAGCTCGGCGTGCTCCTCCTTGGTGGCGACGAAGCGGGAGAGCTTGGCCGAGTCGGAGCCCTGGTCCTTGATGAGCTGGTTCATGCGGACGGTGGTGAGGGCCGCCACCTGGGCCAGGTGGGGGTCGTAGATGCCGCAGGGGATGTCGCAGTGCGCCTGGGCGGCGGGCAGGTGGAAGAGCTTCATGGGGCGTGCCTCCTGTGTGGTTCTCTCGTTATGAGCCGAGGGGAAGCCTAGCCCAACCCCTCGGCCCCTGCAAGGCCGGGTCAGCGCGTCCGGGCCATCAGCGCCTCGCGCACCGGGGCGTCCTGCGCCAGGTCTATGGCGGTCCAGGCGAGGGCGACCGCGCCGTCGTAGAGCGCCTGGTCGGCGATGGGCGTGGCGCAGGCGGCGGCGAACTCCGGCTGGTGGTTCACCGCAGGCAGCGATGAGATGCCGATGGCCGGATGGATGGACGGGATGGCCAGGGAGACGTTGCCCATGTCCGTGGACACGGGCGTGGCGGGGGAAGGCTCCCCAGGGGCAGGGAAGCGGCGGCCCAGCGCCTCGGCGTTGCCCCGGTAGGCCGCCACCATGGCCATGTCATGCACCATGTGAGCGAAGGGACTCTCCGCCCCCTCGATGGCCAGGCTCGCCCCGGTGGCCAGGGCCCCTGCCTCGAAGCAGCGGCGCACCTTCTGGTATACCTCGTCCAATTGGTCCAGGGTGGTAGCGCGCACGGCGTACTCGGCCTTGGCCAGCGCCGGGATGATGTTGAAGGCATCGCCCCCCTTGGTGGTGATGCCGTGGACGCGGTCGGTGGGGCGGATGTGCTGGCGCAGCAGGCCGATGGCCGTCTGGGCGATGATGAGCGCGTCGGCCGCGTTCACACCAGCCTGGGGGAAGCCGGAGGCGTGGGCCGCCTTACCAGTGTAGTTCACCTCGAAGAAGGCGGCGGCCACGATGGGCCAATCGGCCACGTCCCACGGTGCGGGGTGGGTCATCATGGCGGCGTGGACGCCCTCGAAGGCCCCGCCGTTGAGCATCTCTATCTTGCCGCCGGAGCGCAGCACCTCCTCGGCGGGGGTGCCCATGACGGTGACGGTGAGGCCCACGTCGTCGGCCACGCGCGCCATGCCCAGCCCCGCGCCCACGGCGGTGGCCGCGATGACGTTGTGGCCGCAGGCGTGGCCGATGCCGGGGAGCGCGTCGTACTCAGCGCACACGGCGACGTGCAGGGGGCCGGAGCCATAGGTGGCCTTGAATGCGGTGGGCAGCCCGCATACCCCGCGCTCCACCCTGAAGCCTGCGGCATCCAGCGCCTCGGACAGCCAGGCGGACGCCTTCTCCTCCTGGTAGCCCAGCTCTGGGTGGGCGTGGATCCGGTGGCTCAGGTCGATGAGCCCCTTGCGCCCCTTCTCCACCGCCTCACGCGCACCCGCCTTCACGTCGGCCATGCCGCGCTCCTGCGCCCCGCGTGCCGCGCGGCGCCCCCAGCGGTGGCAAGCGTAGCACGGACGCGGGGCGGACGGCGCATGCAGACCGGGGCGCTAGAAGGGCTTGAACACCATGTCCACCACGATGGTGACAACAGCACCCACATGAAGGCGTTCACCCCCACGTAGCGCGGGCCGAAAACCAGTGCGCGCTGCTCGGGGAGCACCCTTTCTTCCTTCATAGCCTGGGGCATCATCTTGCCCGCGGCCATGCCCTACTTCTTGTGGGTCAGCTGCGGCAGCACGAACGCGGTTGCGGCGATGACGTAGGCGATGACCAGTCAGGTGGAACCCAGGGGGATGCTCCTGCGCCAGGCGGTGAGGACGCCCAGTATCGCGAGGGCGCTCGGCGGCGGGCACGTCGGCCAACATCACGGGCGCAGCATCCGCCCGGCGTGCGCACCGGACAACGGGCCCCTGGCACGGCACACCGCCCGCGCGCATCATGCATCCAATCACCAGCCGCACCAGAAGAGGTACCCATGCCACGCGTGCTGTTCAACGGGCAGGTCATCGCCGAGTCCGAGAAGACCATCGTCATCGAGGGGAACCACTACTTCCCCCCGTCCGCACTCAAGAGCGAGCACTTCACCCCCAACACCCAGCACACCGTCTGCCCGTGGAAGGGCGTGGCCTCCTACTTCGACGTGAGCGCCGGGGGAGAGCGGGTCGTCTCGGCGGCGTGGGTGTACTCGGAGCCCTCGCGCGCTGCCATGCGCATCAAGGACCACGTGGCGTTCTACCGGCACAAGGTGGACGTGCAGGTCTAGCCAGGCCGGGCGGGGCCAGTCGGGGTATCATGCGGGTCCATCCCCCACAGGAGGCTCCGCCATGCCCGGCTCATCGCTCCATGATGCCCTCTACGCCCAGCGCGCCATCCGCCACTTCGACCCACGCCCCGTGCCAGCCCCGGTGCTGGAGCGCATCGTGGGGGCGGCGGTGCGCGCCCCCTCCGGCTCCAACAGCCAGGGCTGGGCATTCCTGCTGGTGCAAGAGAGCGGGCTCAAGGCCCAACTGGCGGCCTGGTACCAGGACGTGTGGGAGAACGTCTACACCAAGGTGCCGGGCCGCGCGCAGGGTGCGGTGGGCCGCTCCGCCGAGTACCTTGCCTACCATCTGGCCGATGCGCCGGTGCTGGTGCTGCCCTTCCTGCGCCGGTCCAACCCGGCTGGTGGCCCCTCTCCCATGAGCCGGGGCGCGTCCATCTACCCGGCGGTGCAGAACCTGATGCTGGCGGCGCTAGACGAGGGTGTGGGGAGCGTCATCACCACCTTTCTCCAGCACCACGAGGCGAAGGTGAAGGAGCTGCTGGGGGTGCCCCCCGAATGGGAGATGGCCTGCTGCGTGCCCCTGGGCTACCCCGGCGAGGGGGAGCACTTCGGCGGTGCGCGACGGCGGCCCGCCGCTGAGGTGATGCACTTCGAGCGTTGGGGCAACCAGGACTAGCGCGCGACGGCTGAACGCGAACGGGGCACCCCAAGGGGTGCCCCGTTGCATGAAGACGATGAACGGACGGGACTAGGCGACCTCGACGGTCGCGCCAGCCTCCTCCAGCTTCTTCTTGGCCTCGGCGGCCTCGTCCTTGTTCACGTTCTCCTTGACGGGCTTGGGAGCGGACTCCACCATCTCCTTGGCCTCGCGCAGGCCCAGGGAGGTGAGCTCGCGCACCGCCTTGATGACGTTAATCTTGTTGGCGCCAGCGTCCTTCAGGGTGACAGTGAACTCGGTCTTCTCCTCTTCGGCGGCAGCGGCGCCACCGGCGGCCGGGGCGGCGGCGATAGCCACGGGGGCGGCGGCGCTCACGCCGAACTCCTCCTCCAGGGCCTTCACCAGCTCGGACAGCTCCAGCACGGACAGGTTCTTGATCGACTCGATCAGCTCTTCCTTGGTCGCCATCGTGGTTCTCCCTTTTGCGCGGGGGCTTCCCCGCCATCCTGTGTTTTGTTCTACCCGACCCAACGGCGCCTAGGCGGCGCCCAACTGCTCCGCACGGCGCTGAAGCACGATAGCCAGCCCGCGCATGGGGCCGGACAGCACGTTCACCAGGCCGGTGATGGGGGCGTTCATCTGCCCCAGCAACTTAGCGATGAGTTCATCGCGCGGCGGCAGGGCGGCCAGGGCCGTGATCTGCTTGTCCGCCAGCACCTTCCCCTCCATGTAACCCTTGCGGATCGCCATGGTCGAGCGGGTGTCCTTCACGTAGGTGTCCAGCACCTTGGCCGCGGCGACCGGGTCGCCGTAGCCGATGACCAGGCCCGTGGCCCGCTCCAGAATCTCGGGCAGCGCCTCGGCCCCCGCCTCCCGCGCGGCGATGGCCGCGAGGCGGTTCTTCACCACGTGATACTCCAGGCCCTCGGCGCGCAATCGCTTACGCAGGTCGGTCAGTTGGTTGACCTTGATGCCGGAGAAATCGGTGGCGATGGCGATGGTGGCCCGGCTCAGCCGGTCCTTCATATCGTCGATGGCGGCGCGCTTGGCGTCCGTCGGCATGCTTCCTCCTTCCCTGCCTTCCCATCCGGGTGCCTCCCGGACAAGAGAACGGCCCACGCCGAGAAGACGTGGGCCGCAGTTGGTCCTGTGTGCTCCCGGTGAGGGGAGGGACTGCTGCTACCTCGGCGGGCCGTCTCGGCGCTTAAGCCCCCGGGGGGGCACCCGCTGTCTTGGGTGGCGAATAAAACGTAAGTTGATAATGCCCTATTCGGCGGTCAGCGTCAACGTGGTGCCCAGGTCGAGGGGCACTGAGGGGCCCATGGTGGAGGTCAGGTACATGCTCCGCAGGAACACGCCCTTGATACCCTCCGGCTTGAGCCGGTTGACGGTGTCCACCACGGCGGAGATGTTCTCCACCAGCTTGGATTCAGCGAAGCTGGCCTTGCCGACGGGCGAGTGGATGATGGCCGTGCGGTCCATGCGCAGTTCCACGCGGCCCTTCTTTGCCTCCACCACCGCCGTCGGCAGATCGTTCGGCTGCACCACGGTGTTGGTGCGCGGGTTGGGCATGAGACCCTTGCGGCCCAGCACCCGGCCCAGCTTGCCGATCTTGGGCATCAGGTCCGGCGTCGCGATGGCAACGTCGAAGTCGGTGAAGCCGCCCTCGACTCGCTCGATCAGATCGTCGCCACCCACCACCTCGGCGCCCGCCTCAGCGGCGGCGCGGGCCGCGTCACCGGCGGCGAAGACCGCCACACGCACTGCCTTGCCCAGGCCGTTGGGGAGCACCGCAACCCCGCGCAGCTGCTGGTCGGCGTGACGCGGGTCGGCGCCGGTGCGGATGTGCACCTCCACCGTCTCGTCGAACTTTGCCGTGGCGTTGCGCTTGACCAGCGCCACTGCCTCAGCGGGCGAGTAGGTGCGGGACTCCTCCACCTGCTCGCCGGCCGAACGGAACCGCTTGGAATGCTTGACGGCCATGCCCTACCCCTCGCTCACTTCTACGCCCATGGAGCGGGCGGTGCCCTCGATGATCTTCATGGCCGCCTCGACGGTGGCCGCGTTAAGGTCCTGCTGCTTCGTCTCGGCGATCTGCCGCACCACGGAGCGGGTGATGGTTCCGGCCTTCTCGTGCCGCGCCTTGCCCGCACCCTTGGCCACACCCGCGCCCTTGCGGATCAGCTCCGCGGCCGGGGGGGTCTTGGTGACGAAGGTGAAGGATGAGTCCTCGTAGACGGTGATCTCAGCGGGGATGATGGTCCCCTGCTGGCCCGCCGTCCGGGCGTTGTACTCCTTCACGAAACCCATGATGTTGATGCCGTGCTGACCCAACGCCGGGCCCACCGGGGGCGCCGGGGTCGCGGAGCCCGCCGGGAGCTGCAACCGCAGCACGGCCTTCACTCGCTTTGCCATATCAGGCCTTCTCCACCTGCAGGAAGTCCAACTCGACGGGGGTCTCGCGTCCGAAGAAGGACACAAGCACCCGCACCTTGCCCTTATCTTGGTCCACCGTGTCCACCGAACCCATGAACTCCGCGAAGGGCCCGGAGGTGATGCGCACCATGGTGCCCGGCTCCAGCCCCACCTTGACTCGGGGGGTTGGGGCCACCATGCGCTTCATAATGTGCTCCACCTCGCGCGGCTCCAGGGGCACCGGCTTGGGCCGGCGCTCCCGCTCGTCCTCCGCGGAAACGAAGCCGGTCACACCCGGGGTGTTGCGCACGACGTACCAGGACTCATCGTCCATCTTCATGTGCACCAGGATGTAGCCGGGGAAGATCTTGCGCTGGACCGACTTGCGCTGACCTTCCTTGATCTCTATCTCCTCCTCGGTGGGCACCACCACCTCGAAGATGCGGTCGCCCACGTCGAGCGAGGCGATACGCACCTCAAGGTTGCGCTTGACGCGATCCTCCTGGCCCGAGTAGGTGTGTACGATGTACCACAGCCCCTCGGTCTCCGCCACGCTCTGCTTCTCGCTCATAGGTGCCTCTCATGCCGCAGGGGCGGGTCGTCCCCGCCCCCGGCATGCTTACAGGAAAGCCACTTCCACCAACCAACCGAACACCAGGTCCCACAGGCCCAGGAACACGCCCACGGCCGCGGCAACCCCCAGAACCAGCAGGGAGAGCCGCACTGCGTCCTGGCGCGAGGGCCAGGTGACCTTGGCCAGTTCGCCGTAGACCTCTCCGAAGAAGGAGAAGCGCCCACGAGTGCGGGCTGTCCCCTCGTCCATCATGGAACGAAGGGGATTGTTACCCCGGCGGGCCGCCACTAACGCACCTCGCGATGGATCTGGTGCCTGCGGCAGCGCGGACAGAACTTGTTCAGCTCCATCCGGCCCTGGTCATGCTGCTTGTTCTTCTCAGACCAGTAGGTCCGCTCACGGCACTCGGTGCACGCGAGGTTGATGAGGACCCTGGCCTGTCCGCGCTTTTTCGCCACGTGGGGCTCCTGTCTCTGACGTACTGACCGGGTGGGTCAGCTCTAGTAGGTCTTGGTGATGACGCCAGCGCCCACGGTGCGGCCGCCCTCGCGGATGGCGAAGCGCAGACCCTCTTCCATGGCCATGGGGTTGATCAGCTTGATGCGCATGGTGATGTTGTCACCCGGCATCACCATCTCCACGCCATCGGGCAGCGCAATCTCGCCGGTCACGTCCGAGGTGCGGATGTAGAACTGGGGCTTGTAGCCGTTGAAGAACGGGGTGTGACGCCCGCCCTCGTCCTTGGAGAGGACGTACACCTCGGCGTCTGCCTCGGTCAGCGGCTTGATGGAACCGGGCTTGGCCAGCACCTGGCCGCGCTCGATGTCCTCACGCTCGATGCCGCGCAGCAGCGCGCCCACGGCGTCACCCGGCTCGGCCTCATCCAGCAGCTTGTGGAACATCTCGACGCCCGTGACCGTGGTCTTGGCGGTCGCCTTGATGCCGACGATCTCCACCTCATCGCCGGGGTGGATCACGCCACGCTCGACACGGCCGGTCACCACCGTGCCCCGGCCCTTGATGGAGAACACGTCCTCCACGGGCATCAGGAACGGCTGGTCACGCGGGCGGTCGGGAACGGGGATGTAATCGTCCAAGGTCTTCACCAGGTTCAGCACACCCTGGAACTCGGGCGCGTTGGGGTCGGTGGAGTTGGACTCGAGGGCCTGCAGGGCGGAGAGTCGCACAATGGGGGTGTCGTCACCCGGGAAGCCGTAGCGCGTCAGCAGCTCGCGGACTTCCATCTCCACCAGCTCCAGGAGCTCCTCGTCGTCCATCATGTCGCATTTGTTCAGGGCGACGACGATGCGGGGCACGTTCACCTGGTGGGCCAGGAGGATGTGCTCACGGGTCTGGGGCATGGGGCCGTCGGGGGCGGAGACCACCAGGATGGCGCCGTCCATCTGCGCCGCGCCGGTGATCATGTTCTTGATGTAGTCGGCGTGGCCCGGGCAGTCCACGTGGGCGTAGTGGCGGGTGGCCGACTCGTACTCCACGTGGGAGATGTTGATGGTCACGCCGCGGGCCTTCTCCTCCGGCGCGCTGTCGATGGAGTCGAAGGCGCGGAAGGCGGAGACCCCCGCCACGGACAGCACCTTGGTGATGGCCGCCGTCAGCGTGGTCTTGCCGTGGTCCACGTGACCGATAGTGCCGACGTTCAGGTGCGGCTTCGTGCGCTCGAACTTCTGCTTGGCCATGGGGATCTTTCCTCCGAAGTGCTGCTGCTTGCTCTGTTTGTTCCGTTCACGCCGGGTGCCGCGGCACCCGCTCATCTGCTCGCTGACTGCTTCTCCCGCCACACCGCCCGCCGATACCCTCGGCTGGAGCCCACAATCGGACTTGAACCGATGACCTCGTTCTTACCAAGAACGTGCTCTACCGACTGAGCTATGTGGGCCAGTGCCGTTGGCGCTGATGGGGAGGGTGGTGGAGGGAGCAGGATTCGAACCTGCGTAGCCGTAAGGCGTCAGATTTACAGTCTGATGGATTTAACCGCTCTCCCATCCCTCCGAACAGGCCGTCGGCCAGTGTACCACACCGAGGCACGAACACGAGCGCTGCGGACACACCACACCCCTGGACTGGAGCCCGAGGAGGGATTCGAACCCACAACCTGCCGATTACAAATCGGCTGCGCTGCCGTTGCGCCACTCGGGCCAGACAGCATCCGCACTAACGAAAAAGGACGGCCTTGCGGCCGGTCCACGAGAGATTATAGGGAATCCGCCGTGGAGGCGTCAACCACGCCCGCGCCCGCATGCGCAGCCGGCTTAACCGTTTATCCAGGGAAAATTGGCATTCCAGCAGGTTCCTGGTTCTTTGAACGATTCCTATACTTTCTTCAATGATTCCGCCCGCTCCGGGCGTGGTGCGCACCCATGAGGCCAGGTCTCGTCGTCATCGGGCTCATCGCCCTGCTATTGGTCATCTACCTGCTTACCGCTGACGCGCTGGGCCGCCCGCTGATCTACCTGCTCCAGGGGGCCATCGTCGGCGCCGTGCTGGCGGCGGCGCTATGGGCGCGCCGCGCCAAGGGCCGCCGCAGCATACTGGGCGACCCCGCCGACGATGACGGCGCTGACGACCAGCACCACCTGCCCCGGGCCAGCTAGTCCCTAGAAGTCAACCGGCAGCGTGGTCACCTGCCCCGCCGCCACGTCCACCACGCGGATGGCGTGGTTATTGGTGTCCGCCACGTAGAGCACCCCGTCCCCCACCGCAAGCCCGCCCGGCTCGCTAAAGCGTGCCGCGTGCAGCGGCCCGTCGGTGTGGCCCGCCGTTCCCTCGCCCGCCACGGTGCTCACGGTGAGCGAATCGGTGCCCACCCGCCGGATCCGGTGGTTGTAGGCGTCCGCGATGTAGACGTAGCCCCCCTCGTACGCCGCACCCAGCGGGTGCTGCAGGCGCACCGAGCCGGGCCCGCCCGGCCCGTCCTCGTCGGCCCAGTCGAACAGCCCCGCGCCCACCAGCGTGCCCACGTGATGGGCGGAGCGCATGTCCACGGAGCGGATGGAGCTGGTCTCGGCGTCGGCCACGTAGAGCACCCCGTCCTCGTCGGCACTGATGCCGGAGGGCTGGGCGAAGGCCGCCGCCTCGGGCGGCCCGTCCACCAGCGCCTCGGCACCCGTACCCGCAACGGCCTGCATGACGCGGGTGTCCAAGTCGAGCGCCCAGATCTGGTGGCTCCCCGCCATGGCCACGTAGAGAGTGCGGCCCACCAGCGCCAGGTCCCACGGGGAGCGCAGCGCCACCTCCAACCCCGCGCCGCCCTCCTCCCGGTGCCCGCCCTTGGCACCGGTGCCCGCCACCGTCTCCACCACGCCCGCCTCCAAGTCCACAGCGCGTATGACGTGATTACCCGTGTCGGCGACGTACAGCGTCTCGCCCGCCAGGGCCATGCCCTGGGGGCTGGCGAAGAGCGCCCCCTCCAGCACCCCGTCTGCCAGGCCCTCCACCCCCACGCCCACCACCGTCTGCACCTCGCCGTCCAGGGCCGCCACCAACACCCGGTGGTTGCCGGAATCGGCGATGAACAGCCGGTAGTTCTCCGGGTCCGCCAGCACCTTG
The DNA here is from genome assembly GCA_038109085.1 of Chloroflexota bacterium. Lineage (GTDB taxonomy): Bacteria > Chloroflexota > Dehalococcoidia > Lucifugimonadales > Australimonadaceae > Australimonas. Next base: position 21,034 of record JAYNIL010000012.1, on the reverse strand, counting down.
CCGGGGTAATGCAGGATGGCGGGCCCCCGCCCCTGCTCCGGCGTGGCAGCCGGAACGGCAGGGCGCAGCAGCCCCGCACCACGGAACTCGGCCAACATCTCCTCGACTAGGCGCACGCCGTCGTCCTCGCCCAGCTCCCCCTCGATGCGCCCGATGACCTTGCCCGCCGGGTCCACGAACATCAGCGTGGGCCACGCGCGCACCGCGTATGAGCGCCACACCGCCTGAAGCGCATCGTTTACCACTGGGTGCGTCACCCCGTAGCGAGCGACGGCGTCGGCGATGGCCGCCGACTCACGCTCGTGGGGGAACTTGGCCGAGTGCACGCCCACCACGGCGAGTTCCGTGGGGAAGCGGCGCTCCAGGCGGCGCAGCACCGGCAGCACGTGCATGCAGTTGATGCAGCACAGCGTCCAGAAATCAAGCAGCAGCAACCGTCCGGCGAAGTCCTCCAGCCGTGGCGGCTGCTCGGTATTCAGCCAGTCGAGTCCTGCCGGGAACGGGGGGGCGTTCACCTTGCCCTGATAGCGCATGGCCCCAAGTTTAGCTCACGGGCCCCCTGGCGAACCGTAACCAACTGTTAAACCCCACCCCCTTCCGTGCTTTGAGAGGCCTCTGGCACGGGTGTTCAATGGCCTTGCCTGGCGAGGCCCGGCATCTGGCGCACCGGATGCTTCGGATGAGGGACGGAGGTGGCTATGACGCCGCCCCCGTCGTTTACCCGGCAACGAGCGCGCCGCTATAATTGGGGGGTTATGACTGCTTATGAACCCGTCATCGGCCTCGAGGTACACGCCCAGCTGCTCACGCGCAGTAAGATGTACTGCTCCTGTCCCGCCGACTACCAGGACGCATCGCCCAACACCCACGTCTGCCCCGTCTGTCTGGGGCTGCCGGGTTCGCTGCCCGTCATCAACCGCGAGGCCATCAAGGGCATCATCATGACGGGCCTGGCGCTGCACTGCTCCATCGCCGAGCAGACCAAGTTCGACCGCAAGAACTACGCCTACCCCGACCTGATGAAGGGGTACCAGATATCCCAGTACGACCTGCCCATCTGCCACGACGGTTACCTGGACGTGCAGACGGATGAGGGAGTGCGGCGGGTGGGCATCGAGCGAGTCCACATGGAAGAGGACGTGGCCAAGCTCTCTCACCGCACCGACCCGGCCACGGGCGAGGCCCACTCCCTGGTGGACGTGAACCGCGCGGGCGTGCCGCTGATGGAGATGGTGAGCCGGCCCGACATCCGCACGGCGGAGGAGGCGCGCCAGTACCTTATGGCGTATCGCTCCATCCTCCAGTACCTGGGCGTGGCGTCCGGGTCCATGGAGGACGGGGGCTTCAGGTGCGATGCCAACGTGTCCATCCGCCCGGTGGGCACTGAGCGCTTCGGTACCAAGGTCGAGGTGAAGAACATGAACTCGTTCCGCGCGGTCTTCCGCGCCATCGAGTTCGAGATCAAGCGCCAGGCTGAGGTGCTCGAGTCCGGCGGGCGGGTGGTGCAGGAGACGCGCGGGTGGGTTGAGGAGCGCGGGGTGACCGTCTCCCTGCGTTCCAAGGAAGAGGCCAACGACTACCGCTACTTCCCGGAACCCGACCTGCCGCCGCTGCACGTGGACCGCGCCTGGGTGTCGGAGTTGACCGAGCGCCTGCCCGAACTGCCGGAGCAGCGGCGCGCCCGGTTCCAGGCCGACTACGCCCTTTCCGCCTACGATGCCGAGCAGCTGACGGCAACGCCGGGCGTTGCCGCCTACTTCGAGGCGGTGCTGGAGGCGGCGGGCGCGCGCGATGGCGCCACGGCAAAGGCAGCGGCCAACTGGATCATCACCGAGCTGGGCCGCCTCGCCAACGAGGCGCACCTCGCCCTGGAGGCCACGCCCGTAAAGCCGGCGAACCTGGCGGGGCTGCTGGGCCTGCTGGCCAAGGGCGTGGTGGGCACGGCCCAGGCCAAGCAGGTGATCGAGGAGATGTTCCGCTCCGGTAAGGACGCTGCCGGCGTTGTGGAGGAGAAGGGACTGGCACAGGTCTCCGACACTGGCGAGCTGGCAGGGGCGGTGGCCGAGGCCATCGCCGCCAACCCCCAGGCCGTTGCCGACTTCAGGGCGGGCAGGGAGAATGCGGCCAAGTTCCTGGTGGGTCAGGTGATGAAGGCCACCCGGGGCAAGGCCAACCCCAGCGTCGTTGCTGGTATCGTGACGGAACAGCTGGCAGCGCTCTAGCAGAGCGCGCCACGGAAAGGGTGAGGAGCGAGCAGTGCAGACGTTCATCGGCATCGCGGTCATCGTCGTGGTGGTGCTCCTGGTGGGTGCCGTGCTCATGCAATCGAGGGGGGCCAACGGGGGGTTGTTCGGGGCCAGCATGGGCCCTGCCCGCACCCGCCGGGGTGTGGAGAAGGCGCTCTTCCAGCTGACCATCGGCCTGAGTGTGGTGTTCGTGGTGCTCGCGCTACTGAACCTGGCCCTCTCCTAGCCCCGCCCGCAGGAGGCGGCATGGCCGGGCCCCTCATCACCCTCCTCACCGATTTCGGCACCGCCGACGCCTACGTGGGCGTCATGAAGGGCGTCATCCTGGCGCTGTGCCCCGAAGCGCGGCTGGTGGACCTGACGCACCAGGTGCCTCCCCAGGACGTATGCGCGGGCGCCCATCTGCTCGCCGAGGCCGTCCCCCACTTCCCGCCCGGCACCATCCACCTGGCCGTGGTGGATCCCGGCGTGGGCACGGAGCGCCGCCCACTGCTGGTCACCGGCCCCACGGCATCGTTCGTCTGCCCCGACAACGGGGTGCTGTCCCTGGTCTTGGCGAACGCCGGCGCACAGATAAGCGATGGGGAGGCGACACTGCCCCCCAGTTGGTCGGCCCACCACCTCACCAACCCCGCCTATTGGCGTCATCCCGTCAGCGCAACCTTCCACGGGCGCGACATATTCGCCCCCGTGGCCGCTTACCTGAGCCTGGGCGTGGGCCCCGACACACTGGGCCAGCGCATCGAGCCCGTGACGGCCTTCGCTCCCCCTGTGCCTGTTCAGGAGGGCGATGCGCTGGTGGGCGAGGTGGTGCGGGTGGACCGGTTCGGCAACCTGCTCACCAACATCCCGGCGGACTCGCTTCCCCGAGGGTGCGATGTGCGCGTCAGCAACCGGCGCATCGGCTCAGTGCTGCACACCTACGCCGACGGGACGCCCGGCACGCCCATGGCGCTGGTGGGCTCCGACGGGTGCCTAGAGATCGCCGTGCCGCAGGGCAGCGCCGCCGACACGCTGGGCGCCGGCGTGGGGGGGCGGGTCAGAGTGTCACCGCCGGAGAGCCGCCCGCTGCACCGGACATGACCCCACTGCAGCGGGCACGGGGCCACAGGCCCCCATCGAGCGCGCTCGGAGCGCGCGGAGACGGGGGTTCGGCGCGAAGCACCCAAAGGGGTGTCGCCCTTGAACGAGCGAGCGCAGGGAGCGGGGGCTACGCCCGATCGGCGAAGTAGTCCGCGAGGGTGCGGGTGCCTACGGCGGGCGCCTTCAGCTCCGTGGTGGCGGCAAGCCACCGGTGGAGCGCCACGTCGTTCGCCTTGGCTCCACGCCAGCGCGCGTAGCGCACGCCCAGCAGCGAGAGCCAGTTGGGTGTGCTGCGGATGTGGGGCTCACGCCCCAGCGCGTCGAAGGCCACCTCGGCCACCTGCCGTTGGGTGAGCAGCTCCGGCCCGCCGAGGGAGAGGTCCGTCTCGTCGGAGTCCAGCGCGTCGGCGATCGCGGTGGCAGCGTCCGCCTCGTGGATGGGGTTGGTCTGCGCCTCGCCGCCAGCCACCACCCGCACCGAGCCGCTGCGCGCGCGCTCCAGCACGGTCAGGAGCGATGCGAAGGTGACGGTGGGGCGCACCACCAGCGGGCTGACTTTGGCGGTGCGCACGGCAGCAGCGAACGATTCGTGGGCCCGGATGTACTCGTCGCTGCCCAGCAATAGGCCGCCGAACACCGAGGCGCAGCCGAAGCGGGCCACCTTGGCGCTCACCGCCTCGGTGAGCAGGTTGCGGTTGCCCCAATCGTCCACCAGGTCGAAACGGGGCCCCTTGGGGGAGAGGGGCGCGCCCACGCAGGTGAACACTGCGTCCACCCGCGCGCAGGCGCCCTTGAGCGTCTCCGGCTTGGTGACATCGGCCACGAACACCTCATCGGCCTCCACCCCCAAACGCGAGGGGTCGCGCACCAGCGCCCGCACCCATACCTGGCGTCCGCGCAGCTCGCGCATCAGCTCGGTGCCCAGCACGCCCGATGCCCCCGCAACCAGCACACGCTTCAGCGCCATCCGCGCACCTCCTGAGCGATGGGCCCGAAGCCCAACCGGCCGGGGCTCAGCCTACTCTGTCGCCAGGCGCCAGGTGGTGCCCTCGGGGCCGTCGGTAAGCACCACACCCAGGGCGGTCAGCTCATCGCGCACCGCGTCGGCGCCCTTGAAGTCACGCGCGGCCCGCAGCGCGGAGCGCCGGGCGACCAGCTCGTTCACCCGCTCTGCCAGGCCCGCTTCCACGGGGGCCTCCCGCTCGGCGAAGGTGAGCCCCAGCACCCTCCCGCCCAGCTCGCGCAGAGCGGCCTGGGCATCTGCTACGTCGGCTCCAGCCTCGGACTCACGGTTGATGTCGCGGGCCAGGTCGAACAGCGCTCCCAGCGCCTGGGGGGTGTTCAGGTCATCGTCCATCGCCCCGATGAACCGCTGGTGCATGGGCGCTGGCTCCAGGCGCTGGACGGCGCCCTTGTTGGGCGTAGCCCCCAGCGCCAGGCGCAGGCGGCCCGCCGCACGCTCGGCCCCCGCCAGCGACTCGTCGGAGTAGTAACCGGGGCCCCGATAGTGGGCGTTGAGCACCGAGAGGCGGATGGCGTCGGCGGAGTAGCGCTCCAGTGCCTGGCGTATCGTCACCAGGTTGCCCAGGGACTTGCTCATCTTCTCGGCGTCCAGGTGCAGCAGGCCGTTGTGCAGCCAGAAGCGGGCGAAGGGCTCGGTGCCCGTGGCCGCCTCGGACTGGGCGATCTCGTTCTCGTGGTGCGGGAAGACCAGGTCCTGCCCGCCGCCGTGGATGTCGATGCGCTCGCCCAGGTAGCGCAGCGCCATGGCGGAGCACTCGATGTGCCAGCCGGGGCGCCCCGGCCCCCACGGGCTCTCCCACGACGGCTCGCCGGGCTTAGCCCCCTTCCAAAGGGCGAAGTCCATGGGGTGCTCCTTCTGCGCGCCCGCCTCGATGCGTGCACCAGCACGCATGGAATCTAGGCTACGATGGGAGAGTTTGCCGTAGGCCGGGCCCTTGGTGACGCGGAAGTAGACGTCGCCGACCGACGGGTAGGCGTACCCCTTGGTGATGAGCCCCTCGATAAGGGCGATGATGGCAGGCACCTCCTGCGTTGCGCGGGGGTACTCACGGGCAGGCGTCACGTTTAGTGCCGCCATGTCCTCCATGTAGCGTTCGATGTAGCGCCCGGCCAGCGCCTCGACGGTGGTTCCCTCTGCCAACGCCCTATCGATGAGCTTGTCGTCGATGTCGGTGAAGTTCTGCACCCGGTGCACCCGCAGCCCGGAGAACTCCAGGTAGCGATGGAGAACATCGAAGACGATGTAGCTCATGGCATGGCCGACGTGCGATTCGGAGTAGGGCGTGACGCCGCACACGTACATCTTCACCTCGTCGCCCTCGGGGGCGAAGGGGCGCATCGTGCCGGTGAGCGTGTCGGAGAGGTTCATGGGTGGCGGCTCAGGAGCCCGATTCGGTGAGGGATGCCACGGCCAGCGCGCTGATGCCCTGCCCGCTGCCGGTGAAGCCCATGCCGTCCTCAGTGGTGGCCTTGACGGACACGTCCGCCAGGGGTAACTCAAGGGCCGTCGCAAGGGCGCTGCGCATGGCCGTTATGTGCTCCGCCAGGCGTGGGCGTTGGGCTACGATTGTAGCATCCACGTTTACCACTCGCCATCCACCTGCGCGCACCAGCGCAACTGTGCGCGCGAGCAGCACCATGCTGCTGACGCCCTTCGGCACGGTGGGGTCACTCTCCTTGAAATGGGTGCCGATGTCCCCCAGCGCCGCCGCGCCCAACAGGGCATCGATGATGGCGTGAGCAGCCACGTCGCCGTCCGAGTGCCCCTCCAGCCCGTGGGTGTGCGGCACGAACACCCCGGCAAGCACCAGCCGTGCGCCGGGGGTGAGCGGGTGGGCGTCGTAGCCGATGCCGAACCGCACGCTCATGCGCCTTCACCTGCCCTCGCGCGCCAGAGTGCGGCGGCCACGACCAGGTCGGTGGGGGTCGTTATCTTGAGGTTCGCGGCATCGCCCAGGAAGACCCGAACCTCGATGCCCAGGCGCTCGCACATCGCAGCATCGTCGGTGGCGTCCTCCGCCACCTCCCGGTGCACCCGCTCCAGCACATCGCGACGGAACACCTGGGGCGTTTGCACCAGCGCCAATGAGCGCCGGTCCAGCGTTTCGAGCACCCGCCCGTCGTCGCTCACCCGCTTGATGGTGTCGGCGGAAGGCACGGCGGCCACGGCCGCGCCCGTGTCCTGCGCCGCGCGCAGCCCCGCCTCCAAGAGCCGCTCGGTGAGGAGGGGGCGCGCCCCATCCTGGACGATGACCCACTGACATTCCGGCGGCAGTGCCTTGAGCCCCAGGCCCACCGAATCCTGGCGGCGCACTCCGCCCAGGCGCACGTGGCGCACGGTGCGCCACGCGTGGGCACGTGCCACGTCAACCACGGCAGTCAGGTTGTGCTGGGCCACCAGCACGACGGCGGCGCTCACCAGGGGGCTCGCCTCGAACACGCCCACGGTGCGCGCCAGCACCGGCTCGCCCTCCAGGGGGGCGAGGGTCTTGTCCACGCCGCCCATGCGGGTGGACGCCCCTGCGGCGACGATGATGGCCCCCACCTTTTGTGCCGGGGGCAGTGGGGGCGGGGGCAGCGGCGCGGCGTGCTCCTGACTCATACGCTGAGGATACCAGCGCACCCGCGTGCAGCGCCCTAGCCCGCGCTGGCATCATAGGGAGTGAGGCCCTAGCGAACGGGCCGCTTCACCGGAGGTGCGCGCATGTTTCTGAAGCAATACTACCTGGGGTGCCTAGCGCACGCCTCCTATCTCATCGGTGACGAGGCATCGGGCGTGGCGGTGGTGGTGGATCCGCGCCGCGACGCGCTGGGCTACCAGGAGGAGGCGGCGAAGCACGGGCTGCGCATCGAGCACGTGGTGCTCACCCACTTCCACGCCGACTTCGTGGCGGGCCACCTGGAGTTGCGCGACGCGCTGGGCGCGCAGATACACCTGGGGGCGCGGGGGGAGGCGCAGTACGCCGTGACCCCGGCCCACGACGGTGATGAGCTGGTTCTGGGGCGCCACGTCAAGCTGCGGTTCTGGGAGACGCCCGGCCACACGCCGGAGGGCATCACCGCCCTGGTGTTCGATCGGCAGGTCTCGGAAGACGTGCCCCACGCGGCGCTCACGGGCGATACGCTGTTCATCGGCGACGTGGGCCGCCCCGATTTGGTGGCATCCCAGGGCAGCAGCGCCGAGGAGCTGGCGGGGATGCTCTACGACTCGCTCCACGACAAGCTGCTCACCCTGCCCGACGAGACGCTGGTCTACCCGGCGCATGGGGCGGGCTCGCTGTGCGGGCGCAACCTGTCCACGGACACCGTCTCCACTATCGGTGCGCAGCGCGCGTTCAACTACGCGCTGGCGCCGATGAGCCGCGAAGAGTTCATCCACATGGCCACGGCGGACCTGCCGCCCGCCCCGGCCTACTTCGGCTACGACGCGCTGCTGAACCGCACCGAGCGCCCCACCTCCATACGCCAGACCGTCATCACCCGGCTGGGGCTGGACGCGCTGCTGCGGGAGGTGAACGACGGCGCGCAGCTGCTGGACGTGCGCGACCCGGTGGACTTCAGCGCGGCGCACATCGATCGGGCCATCAACGTGGGCCTGGGCGGGGCATTCGCCCAGTGGGCGGGGGCCGTGCTGGACCCAGCGCGCCCCATCGCGCTGGTGGTCTACCCCGGCGGCGAGCAGGAGGCCGTCACCCGCCTGGCCCGCGTAGGCTTCGATAGGGTGGTGGGCTTCCTTAACTCCGGCATGCAATCCCTGGAGCCGCGCCCTGACCTGGTGGCCCACACGGAGCGCATCGCAGCTGCCAACCTGGCCGAGGCGCTGGAGAGGGAGAAACCCTTCGTGCTGGACGTGCGCAACCCCGCCGAGTTCGACGCGGGGCACGTGCCGGGGGCGGTGAACATCCCCCTGCCCACCCTGACCGCGCGCATGGACGAGGTGCCTGCCGACAAGCCCATCGCCGTCTATTGCGCGTCGGGTTACCGCTCCTCGGTGGGCGCATCGCTGCTGCTGGCGGCGGAACGCGAGGTGAAGGAGCTCCAGGGGGGCTACGCCGCCTGGGGGGCGCAGCACCTGCCGCAGGAGTGAGGGGCTAACGCCACCAGTAGGTGGAGCGGCCGGGCCCGGCGGCCTCGGTGAGCGCACCGTACTGCTCCGGGGAGAGCCGCCAACCCGCCGCCCCCGCGTTCTCGTTCACGCGCTCCGGGCGGGAGGTGGCGGGTATCACCACCACGGGCTCGCAGCACAGCGCCCAGTTGAGCAGCACCTGGGCGCGCGTGCAGCCCGTCTCGGCGCACACCCCGTCCAGCACCGGGCCCAGTGCCGGGCGCTCGCGGAGCCGCTCAGCGAGCAACCCCTGCTCCAGGGTTGAGTAGGCCATCACCGCGATGCCCCGCTCCACGCAAAACGGGATCACGGTATCGGCGAACTCGTGGTCGAACAGCGAGTACTTGATCTGGTTCTCCACGATGCGGCCCTCGCCCAGAATGCGCTCCGCCTCCGCTAGCTCGCGCGCATCGAAGTTGGAGACGCCCAGATGGCGGACCTTGCCTGCGCGCACCAGCTCGTCCATGGCCGCGAACGTCTCCTCGAAGGGCACCGTGGACGAGGGTGCGTGGAGCTGATAGAGGTCGATGGTCTCGATGTCCAGCGCCCGCAGGGAGCGCTCGGCCGCGGCCAGCAGGTCGGCGCGACGGTGGTTGCGGGCGGAGACCTTAGTTGCGACGAATGCCTCTTCCCGCCGCCCGCGTATCGCACGGCCCACGTCGTCCTCATTTCCGTACGACTCTGCGGTGTCTATCAGCGTCGCGCCCACGTCCAGCGCCCGTTGGATGACGGGCACGGATGCCCTATCACGCCAGGTGCCAAGCCCCACGGCGGACACCCGCACCCCCGCATGCCCCAGCGGCTTCGTCTCCATGCGCGCCCCTTTCCCGCTAATCTGCGGCTCGCTCATGCAAAGGGCCACCCCTACGCCTCCTCCGGGGGCTACCCCGTCTACGCGCCCTGCCGGGCGCTCTGGGCATCAGGCAACCGCCACGCCAACCAGCCTACCGGGCGTGCCCAGGGTCAGGAGGACTTGGCGAACGTCAGCCCCTTCTCGTCCGCACCCACGCTGACGGCATCGTCCTGGGCGAACTCGCCCGACAGAATGCGCTTGGCAATCTGGTTCTCCACCTCGCGCTCGATGGCGCGGCGCAGCGGTCGCGCTCCGAACAACGGGTCGTAGCCGTCGGCCACCAGTCGTTCCTTTGCCGCCTCGGTGAGGGTGAGGCTGATGCCGCGCTCGGCCAGGCGCTCGCGCACCTTGTCCGCCATCAGCTCCACCACCCGGTACAGCTCCACGCGTGCGAGCTCATGGAACACCACGAACTCGTCCACCCGGTTCAGGAACTCCGGCCTGAACGAGCGCTTGAGCGCCTCCATCACCGCGGCACGGTGGCGCTCCTCCTCGGTAGCGGAGCCGGAGCCTGTGGCAAAACCGATGCTAGCGCGGGTGAACTCGGCGGTGCCCAGGTTGGACGTCATGATGATGACGGTGTTGAGGAAGTCCACCGTGCGCCCGTGGCCGTCGGTGAGCCGCCCGTCGTCCAGGACCTGGAGCATCACGTTGAACACGTCGGGGTGCGCCTTCTCTATCTCGTCGAACAGCACCACTCGGTAGGGACGCCGGCGCACCGCCTCGGTCAGCTGGCCCGCCTCGTCGTACCCCACGTAGCCGGGAGGCGCGCCGATGAGCCGGGAGACGGTGTGCCGCTCCCCGTACTCGGACATGTCTATGCGCACCATGTTCTCCTCGTCGTCGAAGAGGAACTCGGCCAGCGCGCGCGCCAGCTCCGTCTTGCCCACGCCCGTGGGGCCCAGGAACATGAAGGAGCCGATGGGCCGCTTGGGGTCGGCCAGCCCCGCGCGCGAGCGCCGGATGGCGTTCGCCACGGCCGCGATAGCCTCGTCCTGGCCGATGACCCGCTGGTGGAGGCGCTCCTCTAGGTGCAACAGGCGCTCGGCCTCCTCCTCCAGCAGGCGCGATGCAGGGATGCCCGTCCAGGCGGCGATGAGCGTGGCGATGTCCGCCTCGCGCACCACCCCCTCGTCGTGGTCGCGGCCCAGGAAGGCCGAGCGCTCTGCGTCGGCCTCCTTCTCCAGGGCCAGGCGCTCCGACTTGGTGCGGGCGGCGCCCTCGTAGTCGCCCCGCTGGGCGGCTGACTCCTCCTCGTCCTGGAGGCGCTGGGCGCGTGCCTGCTTCTCCTTCACCTCGGACGGGAGGCTCTCCGCGTCCAGGCGCAGCTTGGCCGCCGCCTCGTCCAGCAGGTCCACGGCCTTGTCCGGCAAGAGGCGTCCGGTGATGTAGCGGGCCGACAGACGCGCGGCGGCCACCAGCGCGCCGTCGTCGTAGCGAACCTTGTGGTGGGCCTCGTAGCGCGGTTTGAGCCCCCGCAGTATCTCGATGGCCTCCTCCACCGACGGCTCCTCGAGCCACACGTGCTGAAACCGGCGCTCCAGCGCCGAGTCCTTCTCGATGTGTTGGCGGTACTCGTCCGGGGTCGTCGCCCCCAGCACCTGCAGCTCCCCGCGCGCCAGCGCGGGCTTCATCAGGTTGGCCGCGTCCATGCCGCCCTCGGCGGCGCCCGCGCCCACCATGGTGTGCAGCTCGTCGATGAACAGGATCACCTCGCGCCGGGCCTCGCGCATCTCGTCCAGCACCGACTTGAGCCGCTCCTCAAACTCGCCGCGGAACTTGCTCCCCGCCACCAGGCCGGCCATGTCCAGCGCCAGCACCCGCTTGCCTTTGAGCGAGTCCGGCACGTCGCCCGCCACGATGCGCTGGGCCAGCCCCTCGGCGATGGCCGTCTTGCCGATGCCCGCGCCACCGATGATGACGGGGTTGTTCTTGGTGCGCCGGGTGAGCGTCTGCATCACGCGGCGTATCTCCTCGGCGCGTCCTATCACCGGGTCGAGCTTGCCGTGGCGGGCCAGTGCGGTCAGGTCTATGGTGAAGCGATCGAGAGCCTGATAGCGCGATTCGGCGCGCGGGTCGTCCACCCGGTGACTGCCGCGCACCTCCTGGAGCGCCTGGTACAGACGCTCCTTGTCCACACCGTGGGCCCGCAGGATGCGCGCGGCCTCGCCCTTCTCGTCAGAGAACGCCGCGATGAACAAGTGCTCGGTGGAGATGTAGTCGTCGTGCAGGCGGTCGGCCTCGGCCTTCGCCTCATTCATCAGCGCCTGCACGCGGGGAGTCTGGTAGATCTGTCCTCCCTGGTAGGAGAGCTGGGGGGTGCGGGCCAGCGTCTTCTCCAACTCGGCGCGCACCGCGTCCACGGAGACGCCCAGCTCGGTGAGCAGCTGCACGGGCACTCCCTTGGCGTTGCCCAGCAAGCCCACCACCACGTGCTCTGTGTCCCACTGGGCGTGCTTGAGGCGGCGCACCAGTTCCTGGGATGCCGCGAGGGCCTCTTGCGCCTGCTCGGTGAAGTTCTCCGGTCGTAGGACCATATTTAGCCTCCCCGCCCGGCTGTGCCGGGCTCGATACAGGGGACACCCCTGCGCCCCCTCCGGGGGCTACCCCGTCAACGCGCCCTGCCGGGCGCTCAACGTGGGGCCTGCGGCCCCCGCGCGCTCGGCGGGTGCTCATGGCAGCGGGCGCTAGGCGCCCTCCTCGAACGCTGCGATGCGCCGTTCCAGCGCCTCGATGCGTGCATTGAGGCGGATGATGACCTCCACGCCCGCCAGGTTGATGCCCAGGTCCTCCATCAGCGCGCGTATCCAGCGGGCCTGCTCCACGTCGCGACGCGAGTAGAGGCGGATGTTCCCGCCCGTGCGCGCCGGGTCGAGAAGCCCCTGGCGCTCGTAGGAGCGCAGCGTCTGGGCATGCACCCCCACCATGCGCGAGGCCACGCTGATGACGTAGCAGGGTTCATCGCCGCCTACCTGCTCGCCAGCGCCGGACCGGCCCATCAGCAAGCCTCCGTCTGGCGCAGCCGCTCGAAGAGCATGCGCTGCTCGTCGGTCAGGTGCTCCGGCAGCACCACGCGCACGCTGGCCAGCAAGTCGCCGTGGCCGGTGCCCGCACGTTGGGGCATGCCCTTGCCGCGCAGGCGGAAAGTGCGCCCGTTCTGCGTCCCCGCCGGCACCTTCAGGGCCAGGCGCTTGCCGCTGAGCAGTGGCACCTCGGTCTCACCGCCCAGCACCGCTGTGGTGAGCGGGGTGTCCACGCTTACGACCAGGTCGTCGCCCCGGCGTTCAAAGCGCGGGTGCTGGCTCACGGTGACCACCAGGTATAACTCTGGCGCGTTGGGCGCGGCGATGCGTACCTTCGAGCCCGTGTCCACGCCCGGCGGTATCTTCACCTCCAGCCTGCGCCCCTCCACGCTCACCAGCCGCATGGCCCCGGCCGCTGCCTCCTCCAGGGAAACGGTGACGGAGACCTCTGCCTGCTGGGGAGCACGGCTCCCGGTGAACAGGTCACCGAACAGGTCGCCCATAGAGCCGAAGCTCCCCTTTCCGGAGCGGCGGTTGGTACGCGCACCCTGGAACCAGGTGAAGGGCGATTGCCCGGCGTTCGCCCCGGCACGCTCGTAATGGCCAGCGTTGCGCCACCCGGCGCCGTAGCGGTCGTATGCCTTTCGCGAGTCGGCGTCCGAGAGCACCTGGTAGGCCTCGTTCAGCTCCTTGAAGCGCGCTTCCGCCGTGGCATCACCTGGGTTCACGTCTGGGTGGTGCTGGCGCGCCAGGCGACGATAGGCGGCGCGGACGTCCTTGTCCGTGGCCTTGCGGTCGATGCCCAGCACGTCGTAGTAGTCCCGATTGTTCGCCATGAGTTGAGTGTATCATTATCAACTTTAGTGATTCAATACGAGAGTATCTTGCCCACCAGATCAGGCGTGCGGGGTGCGCCTCTCGTTGACGATGCAGGCGTGCGCGCGTACCATTCGCCTATTGTGTATCGGTCCGTCCCCCGCATGGTCATGCGGGCGAGCCGCGCGGAGTAGGCGAACCGCCGCGCGCCTCGGAGCGGGCATTCCCCGCGTCATACCAAGGAGGTTGCCATGTCCCACATCGCGTCCCTGCGCTGTAAGGAGTGTTCTCGGGAGTATCCGGTCGGCGCCTTCAACGTCTGTGACTTCTGCTTCGGCCCGCTGGAGGTGGTCTACGACTACGAGGCCATCAAGAATGTGACCTCCCGCAAGCGCATCGAGGCCGGCCCCCGTAGCCTCTGGCGCTACGCCGACTACCTGCCCGCTGACTACAACCCCGACATCGACATCAACGCAGGCTTCACGCCGCTGATCCGCTCCAAGGGCCTGGCCGCACGCCTCGGCCTCAAGGAGCTGTGGATCAAGAACGACGCCGTGAACCCCTCCTACTCCTTCAAGGACCGGGTGGTGGCGGTGGCCTCGGCCAAGGCCCTGGAGCTGGGCTTCGACACCATCGCCTGCGCCTCCACGGGCAACCTAGCCTGCTCGGTCGCCGCCCACGCGGCGCGCGGAGGTATGAAGGCCTACGTGTTCATCCCCGCCAACCTGGAGTCGGGGAAGATCCTGGGGGCGGCGATCTACAACCCGACGATGGTGGCCATCGACGGCACCTACGACGATGTGAACCGGCTGTGCTCAGAGCTGGCCGACCAGTACCCGTGGGCCTTCGTGAACATCAACGTGCGCCCCTTCTACGCCGACGGCTCCAAAACCCTCGGCTACGAGGTGGCCGAGCAGCTGGGTTGGCGAGCACCGGTCCACGCCATCGCCCCCTCGGCCTCCGGGGCCATGTTCACCAAGATCTACCAGGGGCTGAAGGAGTTCGAGATCACCGGGATCCTCGATAAGGTGGAGACCCGGATGCACTGCGCCCAGGCGCGCGGGTGCTCTCCCATCGCCACCGCGTACGAGGAGGGCCGCCTAGTGATACGCCCGGTGAAGGCAAACACCATCGCCAAGTCACTGGGCATCGGCAACCCGGCCGACGGCTTCTACGCCCTCAAGACGATCCAGGCCTCCGGCGGCTCCGCGGTCATCGCCGAGGAGCACGAGGTTGCCGAGGGCATCAAGCTGCTTGCCGAGACCGAGGGCATCTTCACCGAGGGTGCGGGCGGCGTGGCCGTCTCCGGTCTCAAGCGGCTGGTGGAGCGTGGAACCATCAAGCCCGACGAGTCCACGGTGCTCTACATCACCGGCAACGGGCTCAAGACGACGGAGATCGTGGCCGACGTGGTGAACCCGATCCACATTGAGGCCACGGTGGAGGACTTCGACCAGGTGGTCATGGCCGGGCGCAAGTAGCCCGGGCCCTGACCGGAAGGCGGTGAGCATGCGGCGCGTACGACTGACGTTCCTAGACCGGCTCATCAAGGAGCCGGTGATCTACCGGATGGCCAAGGACTTCAACGTGGTCACCAACATCCGGCGCGCCGACATCCAGGAGGGCATCGGTTGGGCCATCCTGGAGTTGGAGGGCGAGGAGGCCGAGATCGACCGCGCCCTCGACTGGGCGCGCGAGGTGGGGGTGCGGGTCGACCCGGCCCTCGGCGACCTCATCGAGCCCTAGGACGCGAGCCCAACGAGAGACACACCGGCCCCGTGGGGCCCGCGAGGAGACTGCCAGATGAGCGTGATGGTCCGTATCCCCGGCCCCCTGCGCCGGATCACCAACGGCACCGACAAAGTCGCGGTAGACGCCGCAGACCTTGGATCGGTGATCGAAGCGCTGGAGACTCAGTTCCCCGGCATGCGCGAGCGCATCCTCGATGATGAGGGCAAGCTGCGCTACTTCGTGAACCTATACCTCAACAACGAGGACGTGCGATTCCTTGACGGCCTCTCCACGGCCGTCAAGTCCGGTGATGAGGTGAGCATCGTCCCTGCGGTGGCGGGCGGGCGCTAGCCCCGCGGCCCTATGCAGGACGACCCACACGGCCCCCTGCCCTCGGACCTGGCCCGCCAGGACGAGCACGACCTGCACCCTCCCCTGACGGAGCAGCGCTGGTGGCGGTGGGTGCTGGGCGCCATCGCCACGGTTATCGTGGTGGGCTTGGCCCTGCCCCTGCTGCTCCCGCTCTTCTCCGGCGGGGCCGATGCCGACCCCACACCCACCCCCGAGACCGGATTCGCACCCGGCTTCGTGCTGCCCGCGGCGGCGGGAGGCGAGGTGCGCCTCTCCGAGACTCTGGCCGCCAACGAGGCGGTGGTGGTGCTCTTCTACCGGGGCTTCTTCTGAGGCATCTGCCAGGCGCAGCTCGTGGAGCTGCAAGAGTCTTACGCGGACATTCGCGCGGCGGGCGGGGAGCTGCTGGCCATCTCCACCGATGACCTAGAAGGCGCGCGGGCGATGGCCGAGCACGCGGGCGCACACTTCCCCATCCTTGCCGACGCCGACCACGCCGTGGCCAGCGCGTATGGGGTGTTCGACCTGCTGGGTGATGGGGTGGCCGCGCCCTCGGTGTTCATCCTGGCGCCCGACGGCACGGTGCTGGGCGGGCACGTGGGCCAGGACATCGGCGATAGGGTGCCCGCCCAGACCATCGTGGACTTCCTGAACCGGGAGACCGGCTCGCCCACCTAGCGCGTCAGGCCAGGCCTAGGCGCGCAGCTCGCGCAGGGCGCGCTCGGCCAGCTCAGCGGGCACGTCGCGGTACACCCCGGCGCGCCCCACCTCCTCCAGCAGCACCCAGGAGAGGCGTCCGGCGGCAGCCTTCTTGTCGCGCCCCATGGCTTCCCACGCCGCCTCCGACTCCACGCCCGCGTAGGCGTTGGGCAGACCGTAGCGCTCCAACAGCGCCGCCTGGCGCGCCACCACATGCTCCGGCGTGACGCCGTGGGCAGCGCCTAGGCGCGCGGCGCCCGTCATGCCGATGGCTACGGCCTCCCCGTGCAGGTAGTGGTGGAACCCGGCCGCAGCTTCGATGCCGTGGCCCATGGTGTGGCCATAGTTGAGCAGCATGCGCCGCCCGCTGGTCTCGCGCTCGTCCTCGGTGACGATGCGTCCCTTGACGGCCGCGTTGCGCGCCACTACCTCCGTGGTCAGCTCTGGGTCCAGGCCCAGGAGCCGGTCGGCCTCGCGCTCGTAGGTGTCCACCAGCCCCGCATCCAGCGCCATGCCGTGCTTGAGCGCCTCGGCCCACCCCTCGGTGAGCACCCGCTCCGGCAGCGTCTTGAGCGCGGCCACGTCGGCGAAGACGAACAGGGGGTGATGGAATGCACCCACCAGGTTCTTTCCGGCGGGAAGGTCAACGGCGGTCTTGCCGCCGATGGACGAGTCCACCATGGCCGTGAGGGAGGTAGGCACTTGTACCACACGCACCCCGCGCAGCATGGTGGCGGCCACGAACCCGGCCAGGTCACCGACGACCCCTCCGCCCACGGCGATGAGCACGTCCCGTCGCTCCACGCGCCGCTCGGCCAACCACTCGTAAAGCACCTGCGCCGTGGCCAGGGTCTTACGCTCCTCACCGGGCGGGATGGTGAACATGCCCATCTCCATCCCGGCGCGGTGCAACGCGTGCTGCACGGCGCGCGCGTAGGGGTGGACGACGTGAGTGTCGGAGATGATGAAGGCGCGCCCGTTCGTCCCGCCACACGCCGCTAGGCGCTGCGCGAAGCCGTCCTCCAGCACGTCCCACCCCACGAAGAGGGGGTAGGCGGCCTGCTCCACCGTGACGGTGGCTGCCAGGAGCGGGTCAGCCTCCCAGGTGTGGGGTGCGCCCAACCGGCGCCAGGCGCGGGCAACCTCGAAGGCCGCCTGCTCCACGTTCAGCGAGTCGGTGGGCACCGTCCAGTGCGCAAGGGCGTAGGCCCACTGGCGCTCGCGCTTGAGCGATTCGACGCGGGCAAGGCCCCCGCCCGCCACCATGGGGCGCACCATCGTCTCGGCGGCCCCATCGGGCACGGGCACCGCCGACAGGCGCGCCAAGAGCGTCTCGGGGCGCGCGTCCAGCGTCACCACTAGCCCTGCGTCCAGCATCAGGGAGCGGCAGGAGTCCTGCACCATCGCGCCGCCGCCGGTGGAGACGACGATGCGCTCGCGGGCGGCCAGGCCCGCGATGACCTGGCGCTCCAGCGAGCGGAAGGCGTCCTCCCCATCCTCGGCAAAGATGCGGTCGATGGGTCGCCCGGCCTGGGCCACCAGCGCCTCGTCAGCGTCCACGAAGTCCCAGCCCAGCAGGCCGGCCACCCGGCGGCCCACGGCGGACTTGCCAGAGCCGGAGAAACCGGCCAGGAAGATGCGCGGGCCCCGGTGTTGATGCGGAGCGCTGCTCACGCTGCTCCCCCTAGTTCCCGTCGATGTGCTTTGGGCCCACGGAGGCCAGGTACGCATGGTAGTTGCGCTTGACCTCCTCCATGTTGTCGCCGCCGAACTTCTCCAGCATCGCCTCGGCCAGGGTGATGGCCACCATCGCCTCGGCGATGACCCCACAGGTGGGGACGAAGGTGATGTCAGAGCGCTCGTAGTGTGCCTGCACCAGCTCGCCGGTGGTCAGGTCCACCGAGGGGAGCGGGTTGATGATGGTGGCGATGGGCTTGACCACGGCACGCACCACGATGGCCTCGCCGTTGGTCATGCCACCCTCGATGCCCCCCGCGTTGTTGGTGCGCCGGGGCCAGGGCTTCTTCCAGGTGCCGTCGGCGTTGCGCTCCCACTCCTCGATGGGCTTGATCACATCATGCACCTTGGAGCCGCGCAGGTCGGCCAGGGGGAAGCCCTTGCCCACCTCCACGCCCTTGACGGCGTTGACGGAGCCCACGGCGGCCATGAGCCGCGTGGAGAGCTTGCGGTCCCACTGGATGTGGGTGCCCAGGCCGATTGGCGCGCCGGTGGCGACGATCTCGATGACCCCGCCGAGGGAATCACCCGCCTCCTTCACCGCGTCTATGGCCTTGATCATCGCCTCGGTGGCGGCCGGGTCGGCGCAGCGCACGGGCGAAGCCTCGGCCTGCACCCAGTCGACGGCCTCCGGGTCGGTGTCGGGGGCGGCCACGCCGCCGATGTTGGTGACGTGGGAATGAACCTCGATGCCAAACTCGGCCAGGAACGCTCGGCACACCGCGCCCGCCGCCACGCGAGCGGTAGACTCGCGTGCCGAGGAGCGCTCCAGGATGTCGCGGGCGTCCTCGATGCCGTACTTGGATATGCCGGCAGTGTCGGCGTGGCCGGGGCGCAGGCGGTGGATGGGCGTCACCTCGCCCTCCACCGGCACGCGGGCCATGGTGTGGGTCCACGGCTTGCCGTCGGGCCCATTGCCGGTGGTGTGGTCACGGTTCTCGATGAGCAGCGCGATGGGCGAGCCCATGGTGTGTCCATGGCGCACGCCCGTCTGGATGACGGCGTAGTCCGTCTCGATCTTCATGCGTCCGCCTCGCCCGTACCCCGCCTGACGGCGGGCCAGGTCCTGTCGGATGACCGCCTCGGAGATAGGCACCCCGGCAGGCAGGCCCTCCAGGAAGGCCACCAGGCCGGGCCCGTGGGACTCACCAGCGGTCAGGAAACGGAACATGGGGCAGGCCTCCGGGCGGGTGTGAGGCCGCGGGCGCAGGCCCACGGCGCGCTCGCTGGGCGCACGCCCAAGGATAGCACGCGCGTGCGGCTGTGGCCCCTCTCCTCTCTAGGCCTGCCCAGGTCAGCGGCGGAGCCGGGTCCTCGAGCTCGAGGCGTAGGGCGCCAGCTTACCCACGCGGCTCCGGACCAACACGTAGGCGCTGAGCTTGGTCAGGGCGCGCATGCGCTGGTCTCACGCTTCCTGGGGCACCCGCCGGTGCACCCGCCCGCGCGCTTCCCTGACGACACCATGCGACCCGTCCGGCTCGCTACCCATCGCATCATCTCCGTGGACACGATGGCCACATGGTGCGCCTCCGGCCATCAGGCGCCATCTCCAGAGCGGCTGATAAGGGCGCATCCATTCAGGTATTAATGACATGAATAGCATATATCTGGGTGCCAAAGGCACGGAACGGGTTGGCTAAACCGGAATGACCGCATCTTCCGGCACCACGGTGCCCTCGGGCTCCGGTTCGCCAGGCATGACGATGTACCCCTCGCGCACCACTCCGGCCACCTCGTCCATCTCCGGGGCCGCGCCCTCAGCGTGGGCCTCGCCCTCGTGGAAGCGCATGGCCACCCAGGCGGCCATGGCCGCGTCCAACTGGTCTGCAGTGGGCAGGGTGGAGGGGTCGGAGAAGACCAGGCCCAGCTCCTGGAGCAGAGCGAAGCGCGCCTGACGGCCCTCATCGGTGCGCTTGGCGGGCAGTTGCCCATCCGCCAGGCGGCGGAAGGCCCCGCCGGGGAAGGCCTCGATCAGCGTGGTGTCTTCTGGCGGCACGCCATCGAGGCCAAGGAGGCGGAAGCGCGTGCCGGAGGTGACCAGGCGTTGGAAGAGGCGCACGCTGCCGGTGATGAGCCCGGCGTAGGGGCGCTCGTCGTCGGGGAAGGTGAAGGGGGTGCGGCCCGGCGCGTTCACCCGTCGCTCCGACTCGCGCATCGTTGCCTCAGGCTCACCGGCGAGGCCCTGCGGTCCATCCACGGCCAGCACGAAGGCGCGGCCCAGCGCCTTGGGCGGGATGATGCCGGAGCCATCCTCCTTGTAGGCCCAATGAGAGAAGGTGACCGCCATCTGCCCGTCCAGCACCGCCACATCGCATGGACGCGGCTTGGCGGCGGAAGGGTCGGTCAGGTCCAGGCCGATGAAGCAGCGCCCGCCGCCCAGCCCGTGATGCGCCCCCTCCCTGCGCATGGTGCGCCGGCGGCGCCACTTTGCCACGTAGCGGGCGGTGAAGACCGCCGCGATGATGGCCGCACCTGCAGCGGGGTAGACCTTGGGGGGAGGCGCCTTGAGGGGCATGGGCCCATTGTAACCGGCCTGCCCCCGGCCTTAGAAGGCGCTAGCGGCGGCGATCGAGCCAGGACTGGAGCAGCACAGCCGCGGCGGCGGCGTCCAGCGCACCGCGCTGGGTGGGCTTGGAGCCACGCTTGCTCCTGCGCCCCCCGGCGCTCTCCTGGATGCGGCGGCCCGCCTCCACGGTGGAGAGGCGCTCGTCCACCGTCTCCACGGGGAGCGCGCCGCGTGAACGCAGCAGGGCGCTGAACGCCTCTATCCGCTGGGCCTGGGGACCGGGGCGTCCGCTCATGGACAGGGGCATGCCCACCACCAGCAGCCCGGCGCCCCGGCGGAAAGCCTCGGCCAGCACGGCGTCGGCGTGGGCCCCGTCATCACCGGCGCGCTCCAGCGCACCCACGGGCACGGCCACCCCGGCGCTGGTGTCGGCTTCGGCCAACCCGGTGCGGGCCTCGCCCACGTCTAGCCCCAGCACCAGCATCAGCCGGCCTTCTGGCGCACGGCGTCCACGGCGGCCTGGAGGGCGGCAGGCAGCCTGCCGGGCTCGCGCCCGCCCGCCTGGGCCATCTGGGGGCGTCCACCACCGCCGCCGCCCATGGCGGCGACCTTCACCACATCGCCCGCCCTGATGCCCCTGGCCACCAGGTCATCCGAGACCATCACCACCAATTGGGGCTTGCCCTCCAGCACCGCGCCCAGGGCGACGACCCCGCTGCCCAGCTTGTCTTTGAGCCAGCCCGCCACCTCACGCAGCCCCTCGATGGACGGGGCCTCGGTGGCGGCGGCGATCACCTTCACCCCAGCCACGTCGGTGGCCTGGGCCAGCAGCGCTTCGGCGCCCTGGCGCGCGCTCAGACG
>JAYNIL010000011.1:42708-50289 GCA_038109085.1 Chloroflexota bacterium | reverse complement strand
GGTCAGGGGAAGACCGATGATGCCGATGGCCACAGGGGAACCTCGCGGGCGGGGTATTCCCCGGCGCGCGGGGCACTGACTATTCTAGCAGGGGGCTGGGGGGGGTGAAGACGGCCTAGATGCTCAGCTTCCCCTGGCTGCAACTCCAGGCGCGGGGGCGGGCGTGTGCTGGGTGACGCCGCGCAGTGCGGTCATCTCGATGCGCTTGCCGTGCACGATGTCCCCGGCGGTGCGTATCTGGATGCGGGGGTAGGCCGTCCCGTGCCAGATTGAGGTGTAGGCGCCCGCCGCTGCGGCCTTGCAGGCCGGCACTGCGTCACCACCAGCACGCCGTCTATTCCGCAGTCCATCCCCTTGCGGTCGAGGCCCGGGCGGGAGATGCCGCCCAACTTGGCGAACGCCCAGAACTGGAATTTTTAGTTGTCCGCGCTGGCTAGCGCCTGGGGGGTCCTCGTCGGCCGGCTCGCCGTCCACGTGGATGCCGTCCTTGTGGTCGTCCGGGAAGCTGATGGGCAGCCGGTTCTTCATCAGGCCAACGGCGAGATATGGGATGTCTATGTCCACCCATCCCGCAGCACGGTGAGGTTGTCGCCGTGGTAGTGGGTGTTGGGCCCGATGTCCATCATGCAGGAGCTTATGGCCGCACCCTGCGGTTCCGGCAAGGCCCTGGCGGCGCGCCGAGTCCCGTTCTCAGCGCGCCAGCAGCACCACGACGGCGAAGACGACGAACGCCGCGCCGATGGCTACGCCCAGCGGCGGGCGGGCGAGCCAGGCCACCGCTGCCTCCGGGGTGCGCGCGCGGGCGTAGGCCGACAGTCGCAAAACGGGTGTCCAGGTGGTGGTGGGGTGGAGGAAGGCCCCGCTTACCCGTTCCGCGATGATCCGCATGAGTCGTTGAGCTGCAGTGAACGGGGCCTCCAAGGGCTTCTGCACGAACGCGCGCAGGAGGGGTCCCGCTTTGCGGTAGAACCAGTCCGAGTCCAGGCTGATGGTGCGATCCGGATGCAGGACGGGGAGCAGCAACCAGAAGCCGAGTGCCGTGAAGGCCAATAGTTCTAGGGCATGAACCACATGGGCAGGGGTGTAGGGCTCGTAGTGTGTCTCGAAGGGCAGGGCGTTATAGAGGATGGCCGGGTAGACCCCCACCACAATGCAGATGACGGCAGCGATACCCATGCCGATATACATGCCCACGGGCACGCGGCCGATGGGGATATCGTCACGCCTGCGGCCGAGCCAGGTGCCGTAGGGCAGTTTGAGCCCAGTGTGCAGGAACGTCCCCACGGAGGCCACATATAGCAGGTAGGCTACCCAGCCAAAGCCGGGCTCGTGCTCAGCAGCGTAAATAATCATTGACTTGGACGTGAAGCCACTGAACAAGGGGAAGGCGGAGATGGACAGCCCCCCCACCATGTAAAGAACGAAGACCCAGCGCATCCTATGTACGATGCCGCCTAGGTCGGACATCTTGCGCCGCCCGGTGGTGTGGATCACAGCGCTCACACCCATCATGAGCAGCCCTTTGTAGATGACGTGGGCGAAGGCGTGGCTAGCCGCGCCGTTGATGGCATCGTGCGTGCCAATGCCGACCCCTGCCACCATGAACCCCACCTGGCTAATGATGTGGTAAGAGAGCAGGCGGCGCATGTCGTTCTCCAGCACCGCGTACACCAGCCCGTACAGCGCCATAGCCACGCCTACAGGCACCAGCAATTCCCACCCGGCAAACCCGCGCAGCAGCACGTAGACTGCCGACTTGGTGGTCAGAGCACTCAGAAACACCGTGCCTGTTACGGACGATTCGGGGTAGCCATCGGGCAACCAGGCGTGTAGCGGTGGGATGGCCGCATTTATGGCAAAGGCGCCCAGCACTAGCCATCCCGCGGGTGAGCCGGACGAAAAGAGGCCAAACTCCAGGCTACCCAAGTCACCGTAGTGCCAGAGCACGCCGGTCAGGAGCAGCGCACCGCCCACCAGGTGGACGTACAGGTAGCGGTGCCCAGCCTGCTGGGATCGGGCCATGCCGCCTGTGACGATCAGATAATAGGATGCAAGCGCCTGGATTTCCCAGTAGATCACCAGCGTGAGCAGGTCACCTGCGAAAACCACGCCCAGTGCCGTGGCGGCGTATGTCAGAGCCGCTATTTGCTGCCCGCGCACGGGTGCATGCCACGAGAAGAAGGTGCCAATCAGCAGGATGAGCGTGAAGGCCCAGGCGAACACCATGCTGAGTGCATCCACCCGCAGTAGGGTGAGGTTGAAGGAGAGCCAAGTCCAGGTGAGGGAGTCGCCATCCTCCAGCACGAGAAGCAACTGGGCGAGCACGGCGAGCGTCCCAACTAGCATGCTCCAGGCGCGCAGTCGGCGCGGCAGCACGGCCACCAGAGCAGCCGTGGCTAGTAGGATTAGCGCGGGAGGGGTGCTAGCCATGGGCGTGCTCCTCCTCATGCGAGTGCTCGGTCGCCTGCGCGTCGGCGCTCAGGGAGCCTCCCTCGTAGAAGTCTTCATGCCGCTGCAGCAGGATGTGCCCAAGCCACTTAGACGAGACAATGATCACTACGTACCAGAAGGCGCCGAATAGCGGCCAGTAGTCCACTAGCTCATCGCCCCAGATGTAGTGCTCCTGGCGCCCAGTCACGATCAGGATCACATCGGCGACGGTCGAGATAACTATGGCGCCGAGAACGGTCACCACAAAAGGGGTGGACCAGTGCAGTCTATGTCTCATGGCTTGCCTCCTGCGTGGACGCCGGCCACTGCATTCGCGAGCTCCAGGAAGCGCATCGGTGTGTCTGGGAACAATCCTAGCCACAAGGTCAGCACGCCGGTGAGCGCAATTGGGGCTACCATGAGCCACGCGCGGTGCTCTGGATCAGGAACGTGAAGGTGCTGCGCGACTTCTTCGTGGTCTTCCTGCCCGTCGTCTTCCCTGTGGGGTGCAATTTGAATAGGGGCGGCCTTGCGGAAGAATGCACGCACAACTATGGGAAACAGGTAACCCGCCGAGAGCAATCCGCTCAATATATAAGTGATGAGGTAAAGGTGTTGTCCTCCCGACGCGGCACCCGCGCCCAGATACCACTTGGACACGAAGAGGATGAACGGTGGGATGCCCGCCATAGAGAGGGATGCCAGAGTAAAGGCGCCCATCGTCACGGGCATTTGACGGCCGACCCCATTCAGGTCGGAGACGTTCTCCCGGTGGGTATGGGCGTGGATTGCGCCTGCCGCGAAAAAGAGGGTGATTTTGGTGACACCGTGCCCCACTAGGTGCAGCAGCGCTCCTAGGAGGGCCATTGGATGAGCCAATGCGATGCCAAGGACAATGTAGGACAGATGCGAGATAGTGGAGTAGGCCAGGCGGCGCTTGAGATTGTCGTGCCGAAGAGCCAGCGCCGAGCCGACGAGGAGGGTGGTGGCGGCGAAGGCGGCCAGAACCGCGGACGCGCCCATCTCCAACAGCAGCACGGGGCCGAACACGAAGGCTGTGACTCGCACCATGCCGAATACGCCCGCCTTGACCACGGCCACGGCGTGTAGCAGCGCGGAGACCGGGGTCGGCGCCACCATGGCTGAGGGCAGCCACGAGTGCAGCGGCATCACCGCCGCCTTCACGCCCACGCCGCACGCCAGCAGGCCGAAGAGCAGCCAGCGGGTGGGTCCGTCCAGCCCGGCGCTCGCCAGGAAGCCGCCGGGGGTGAACGTGGCGTCCACACCCAGCGCGGCCAGCCATGCGGTGGCGGCGATGAGCGCCAGGCCCCCGGAGAGGGTGTAGGCCAGGTACTTGCGTCCTGCGGCCAGCGCCTCTTCAGTCTGGCGGTGGGTGACCAGCGGGTAGGTGAAGAGAGAGAGGAGCTCGTAGCATAGGACGAAGGTGAGCAAGTTGGCCGCCAGTGCCACGCCCAGCGCTGCGCCCACGGAGAGGGCGTAGGCGGTGAAGAAGCGCGTCTGGCGCTCCTCGCCCTCCGCCCGCATGTAGCCCACCGCGTAGGGCGCGGCCAGCACCCACAGCATGGAGGCCAGCAGCGCGAATACCAGCCCCGCCGCGTCGGCCCGGAACGCCACTGCGATGCCGGGGGCCAACTCCCACAGGTGCGATTCGCGAGGTACCCCGTCCAGCGCGGGGCCCAGCAGCGCCAGGCCCACGCCCACGGCGGCGAGCGCGGCGCCCAGCGGCCACGCGTCGCGCAGGTTGCGGAAGCGCTCCCCGGTCAGCGCCACCAGTAGGGCGCAGGCGATGGGGATGCCCACCAGCACCAGCGGCAGGGGGGATGCCACGGCCCCGCTCACAGCCCCGGCTCCAGCACGTGGGTGAGGATCGCCGCATTGGCCAGGCCCAGCACCAAGGTGGCAATGCCCATGAGCAGCACAGGCACCCACAGCTGGCGGGGGGCGCGCCGGGCGGTGTTGCCGGGGCCTTCCTCGGGCATGGGGTGCAGGTAGGCCTGCTCCAGGATGCGGAAGATGTAGGTGGCTGAGAGCAGCGATGAGGCCAGCACCACCACCACCACAGCCCACGCGCCGCGCTCCAACCCCGCCTGCACCAGGTACCACTTGGAGAAGAAACCGGCTGCAGGCGGTATGCCCACCATGGCCAGCGCGGCCAGGGTGAAGCCTGCCATGGTGAAGGGCATGCGCCGGCCCAGCCCCGCGAAATCCGCGATGCGGGAGGACCCGGTGACGTAGCGCACCGAGGCTGCGCCCAGGAATAGCGTGGCCTTCATCACTGCGTGGTTGGCCACGTGCAGCAGCGCCGCGGCCATGGCCAGGGGTGTGCCCAGGCCGATTCCCACGGCGATCATCCCCAGTTGGCCGATGGATGAGTAGGCCAGCATGCGGCGCACGTCACGCTGGCCAATGGCGGTCCCCCCGCCGTAGGCCATCCCCACCAGCCCGGCCACCACCAGCACGTCGGCAACGGGCAGCACGTCGGTCAGGTAGCCCGCAGGGAAGACCGAGAGGAACATGCGCACCATCACGTACGCCATGACCTTGGTCATCAGCGGGGCCATGAGCGAGTTCACTGACGAGGGTGCGTTGGTGTAGGCATCAGGCAGCCAGGAGTGCAGCGGCACCAGCGCCATCTTCAGGCCGATTCCGGTGAAGATGAACACCGCCGCCGCCTGCATCGTCCGCGAGTCGCCTATTTGGGTCATGATCTCGTGGGCGTCAGCCATGTTCAGCGTGCCCGTGGCGAAGTAGATGAACCCCACGCCCAGCAGGTAGAAGGTGCCGCCGATGGTGCCCATTATCAGGTAGCGGAAGGCCGCCACCATGGCCCGCTCGCCCCCCTGGAACACCAGGGAGTAGGCGGAGAGCGATGCAATCTCCAGGAACACGAACACGTTGAACAGGTCGGCCGTCACCACGATGCCCGTGAGCCCCGTCAGCAGCAGCAGGCACAGGGCGTAGAAGGGGCCCTCGCGCGTCGCGGCGTCGGAGGTGACCCAGCGGCGCGTCGCTACCAGCACCACCATCGCCACGCCCGTCACCACCACTGCCACGTAGGCCGCCACGTGGTCCACCACATACGCGATGCCCACGGGGGGCGCCCACCCGCCCAGCTCGTAGGCCAGCGCCTCCCCGGTGCGCACTACGTGGGCCAGCGCACTGATGGACGCGACCAGCGAAGCCGCGACGGCGGCCAGCACCACCATGTACGCAGTGCGGCGCCAGAACCACCACACCACCGGCACGGCCAGCGAGGCCACCAGAAGCGGCGCGGGGATCAGGATGGGCAGCTGGGAGGTGAGGCTCAACGCACCTGCTCCAGCAGCGCGCGCTCATCCAGCGTGCCGTAGCGGCGGTGGATGCGCACCATGAAGGCCAGCGCCACGCCCGTGATGGCCGCGCTCACCACGATGGCGGTGAGCATCAGCACGTGGGGCAGCGGGTTCAGGTAGTCCTCCGGGTGCACCGGCCCGCCCTCACCGTGCCCGCCCAGAAGGATGGGCACCGTGCCGCCCTCCCGCAGCGCGCCGGCCACGTAGAACAGGACCACCGCGGACTGGAGGATATTCAGCCCAATGAGCTTCTTCACCAGGTGGCGCTTGGAGAGCATGCCGTACAGACCGGCCGCCATCAGCAGGCCGGTGAACCAGTACGGGAAGCGTGCCGCCAGTTCATCCAGCATCTTGGAACCGCTCCGTCAGGTAGTCGTAGATCAGCACCAGGGTGGCGAACACCCCGACATACACGCCGAGCTCGATGATGAACAGCCCCATGGACCGGTTGGTGTACTCCTCTCCGGCGAAGACGTTGAACCATTGGAGGGGGATGGCGTCGTAGTCCAGGAATGGCCCGCCGTAGAGTACCGGCAGCACCCCAGCCAGCGCGTAGATGCCCACGCCCAGGCTGGAGAGCCAGATCAGCATGCGGGTGGGGTAGCGCCGGATGCCGTGCTCGCGCCCCAGCGTCAGGCGCGCCAAAATCACGGCTGAGGCGGCGATGGCCCCTGCCTGGAAGCCGCCGCCCGGGCTCGATTCGCCGTGCACGAACACGTACGCCGCGAACACTAGGATCAGCGGCACCATAAACACGCGCACGATGAAGTGCAGGATGAGGGAGCTATGGCGTTCCGTCATGCCTCTTCCCTCGCATGAGCGCCAGCAGCACGGCCATGCCGGCGGTGAAGATGACTGTGGTCTCGCCCAGGGTGTCGTAGCTACGGAAATCGCCCAGGACCGCCGAGACGACGTTGGGGATATGAACCTCCTCCTCCGTCATCACGATGAACTCCGGCGAGAGGTGCTCGGCAGCCGGGGCGTGGGGGTCGGCCCGGTCGGGCAGGTCCGCCGTTACGAACCCCCACAGCAGCACGAAGCCCGCCAGCAGCGCCAGCACCGGGAGGCGGTTGGCCGCCCCACGGGGGGCCCACCGGCTGGTCAGCGAGACCCCGCCGATGAACAGCACACCCGTGATTGCCGCGCCTAGGGAGACCTCGGTGAACGAGACGTCAACCGCGCCCATCAACGCCAGCAGCGCGGCGGTCAGGAACGAGTAGACCGTAAGCACCGCCACGGCGCCGATCAGGTCGCGCTGCTCCAGCGCCACCACCGCCAGGATGGTCAGCAGACCGAACAGCCCCAGCTCCAGTCCCCAGACCATCAGCCCGCCTCCCCGCTGCGCGTCTTGGGCGCAGGCTTGGCCTCGCGGGTCCAGGGCATGAGGCCGGAGCGCAGCGCCGCACGGGTGAGCACGTGGGCCCCCACGGGGTTGGCGATGAAGACGAACACGGCGATCAGCGTCAGCTTCAGGCTCACCAGGGATGCGCCCTCATGCGCGATGAGTCCCAGCAGCAGCAGGGTGATGCCCAGCGTCTCGTTCTTGGAGACGGCGTGGACCCGGGTAAAGAAGTCAGGCAGGCGGATCAATCCCAACGCCGAGAAGGCGGTGAAGAAGAGGCCCACCACGATTAGCACGGTGCCGAAGATGCTCACGCTTCGTCCTCCTCGGAGGACGGGTTGCGTTCAAGGTACTTACCCACCGCCACGGTACCCACGAAGTTCAGCAGCGCGTAGCCCAGCGCCAGGTCAACGAACATGTCGGGGCGCTCGAACAGGAAGCCGGTGACGGCAAGCA
>JAYNIL010000011.1:40505-42608 GCA_038109085.1 Chloroflexota bacterium | reverse complement strand
CGCGTCTTGGTTCATGACACGTGTTCTAGGGGGCGCCGTCCGGCCAGGCGCCGATTTGATCGGCAGGTTACGGATGGGGCGCCGGGGTGTCAAGGACGTCGCCGCGTGGCGGGTGCGGCTAGAATGGGGATATGGCACTCGATTTCAAAGCGGGCGACCCCGCCGCACCGCGTGGGCACGCCCTGATCTACTTCCGCGTCTCCGGCACAACTAAGGTACTCGCCTCCTACCTGGTGGTGCTGCCCATAGCCATGGACATGGGCAAGTACCTGCCGCCCCTGCTGGCCTCCCAGCTGGGCGGTGCGGCGGGGGGCATGTTGGGCGAGGGGATGAACGCCTTCGCCGCCCCTCCGGTGCCCGAGCCGGTGCCCGGCGGCATCGCGGCGGTGGAGCGCCTGGCCGCCCTGCGCGGGGATGACCTGCTGGACGGCGGCACACTGCCCGCGGGCGACCTGAACGCCGCCATGGCAGGGGCCAACGGTGCGGCGGAGGAGTACAAGGCGGCCTACGAGGCGCACCGGGAGGCGGTGGGCGAGCCTGCGCCCGGCGCACCGGCGCCAGAACCGCTGGAATCGCCTGGCGAGGCGGGGGTGCAGCGGGTGCTCTACGAGCTCATGCCGGAGCGCGAGCGTCTGGCCGAACTGTCCAAGCTGGTGGGCACTCTGCGCTTCGCCACGGAGCGCGCCGACGCCTCCCTGGCCCAGGAGACGGAGGACTCGCTGCGGGCCCTCGCCTCGGCGCTGGCTCCCCACTACTGGCCGCTTCGCGTGCTGGAGGCGGCCAAGGACGCTTCGGAGCGCGGCGCGCGCCTGTGCCAGCTGTACATTGAGCGCTGCTACAAGTTGCTGGGTGAGGACTTCAGGGCCGTGGGTGAGTTGGAGAAGCGCATCGCCGCCGAGGGCTAGCCCTCGCTCTCCACGTCCAGCGAGGCCCAGTCGTCCCCCGTCTTCAACTCCACTGCCAACGGCACGGCCAGCTCCAGCGCGGCGGGCATCTCCTCCCGCAGCATGCCGGAGAGCTTGCGCACCTCATCACGCGGGGCCTCGAATACAAGCTCGTCGTGCACCTGGAGCAGCATGCGCGCGGCGAAGCCATCCGCCTCCAATCGGCGCTGCACCCGGATCATGGCGGCGTTGATGATGTCGGCGCTGGTGCCCTGTACGGGCATGTTCAGCGCCATGCGCTCGGCCGCCTGGCGCACGGGGAACGCGCTGGCGTTCAGCTCCGGCAGGTAGCGGCGCCGGCCCAGCAGCGTCTGAACGTAGCCGTGCTTACGCGCCTCGGCCACCGTCGCGTCCAAGAAAGCCCGCACGCCGGGGTAGGTGGCGAAGTACTGCTCGATGAACGCCGCGCCCTCCTCACGCGTCAGATCCGTCTGCTGGGAGATGCCGAAGGCTGAGAGGCCGTAGGTGACGCCGAAGTTCATCACCTTGGCCAGGCGGCGCATATCCCGCGTCACGTCCTTCAGCGCGACCTTGTAGATGAGCGATGCCGTGGAGGCGTGGATGTCCTCGCCCCGCTCGAAGGCCGCGCGCATGGCCGCATCGCCCGACAGGTGCGCCAGGGCGCGCAGGTCGATCTGCGAGTAGTCGGCGGAGACCAGCTTCCAGGCGGGACGCTCGGCGGCGATGAACGCCTGGCGCACCCGCAGCCCCATCTCCGTCCGCACGGGGATGTTCTGCAGGTTTGGGTCGTTGGAGGCCAGACGTCCCGTGGCCGAGCCCGCCTGGTTGTAGGTGGTATGAACGCGCCCGGTGCGCGGGTTCACCTGGGCGGGCAGGGTGTCCACGTAGGTGGACTTGAGCTTGGACAGCTCCCGATAGCGCAGAACATGCCGGATGACCTCCAGGCCCTTCTGCGGCTCGGCGTCGCCCTCCAGGAGCCCCTCATCGGCTTGCTTGAGCAGCCCCTCCAGTATGGAGGCGTCGGTGGAGTAGCCGGTCTGGGTGCGCTTGCCCGCGGGTAGCCCCAGCTCCCGGAACAGCAGATCGCTTAGCTGGCCGGGCGAGTTGATGGCGAACTCGTGGCCCACCGCCTCGTACGCCCCGCGCTCCTCGGACGCCACGCCCTCGGTCAGCTCGCTGGCCAGCTCCGCCAGAACCC
>JAYNIL010000011.1:0-40405 GCA_038109085.1 Chloroflexota bacterium | reverse complement strand
CGCTCCTCGGACGCCACGCCCTCGGTCAGCTCGCTGGCCAGCTCCGCCAGAACCCCGGTGTCCACCGCGATGCCGCTCGCCTGCATGCGCACCAGCACCGGCACCAGGGGGAGCGAGTGCTCGGTGAGATACCCGGTGAGCCCCTCACGCTCCAGGTCCGCGCCCAGCGCGGTGCGCAACGCCATCACCGCGTCCAGCGCCGCAGCGCCCCACGTCGAGGCCTCGGCGATGGGCACCTGCGCCAGCGGGCGCTGCTTGCGGCCGGTGCCCGTGAGCGCCGTCACCTCGTCCAGCTCACGGGCCAGGCGCGTGAAGGCGAGGGCCTTGAGCCCCAGCGACTTTTCGCCCGCCAGGTGCGCGGCCAGGTAGGTGTCGTATGCCGGGGCCACGCGGGTGGGCTCCAGCCCGTGGGCGGTGAGCAGCGTGAGCGGTAGGTTCAGGTTGTGGCCCACCAACTGCGCCTTGCCGCTCTCCAGCACTGGGCGCAGCGCGGCCACCACCTCGGCCACCGGAAGGCAGTGCCCCTCCGCGTGCGAGACCGGCACGTAGGAGACGGCGCCCGGCCGCGTGGCGAGGGCGATGCCAACGGGCTCGGCCTCCATGGGCCGCGTGCCGGAGGGGAGTATCTCCAGCGCGAATGACTCCGCCCCGGCCAGCTCCTTTACCAGCGCTGCCAGCCCATCGGCGGTGTCCACGATGCGCACGGCCACCGCGCCCGCAGGCTCCGGCGCGGGGGCATCGTTCGGCACGGCGGGCGCGGGCTCCTCGCCGGGCGGGATGGGAATGCGCGGGACCAGGGAGGAGAACTCCAGCTCGCGGAAGATGGACAGCACGTCCTCGCGCTGGAAGCCTCCGAAGCGCGCCGCCTCCAGGTCCAGCGTGAGTGGGGCGTGGGTGTCGATGGTCACCAAGTGCTTCGACTCGCGGGCCTGGGACGCGTGCTCGCGCACCAGCCCCTGGATACGGGGTGGGGTCACCTCGTCCACCCGCTCCAGCAGCGATTCGACGGAGCCGAACTGGGTGATGAGCTTGACGGCGGTCTTGGCGCCGATGCCCGGCACGCCCGGCACATTGTCGGAGGTGTCGCCGGTCAGCGCCTTCACATCGCGCTGCTGGTCGGGCTCCAGCCCCTCGTAGCGCTCGCGCACCGCCTCAATGTCGTACACCTTGTTGTTGCCGTAGCCCGTGGTGAGCAGAACGCGGGTGCGCGGGCCAACAAGCTGGAGCGTGTCCGTATCGCCGGTGACGATGAGTGTGTTCACCCCGGCCTCTGAGGCCTGGCGCGCGATGGTGCCGATGACGTCGTCCGCCTCGTAGCCGTCCTTTATGAGCACCGGGACGGTGAAGGCCGCCATCACCTGCTTGGCGCGCTCCACGTTCTGCACGAGCCCCTCCGGGGCCTCGGGCCGGTGGGCCTTGTACGCCTCGTACGCCTCGTGACGGAATGTCGGCCCGTGCGGGTCGAAGGCGATGATGACGTGGGTGGGGCGCTGCTCGGCCAGCACCTTGAAGAAGGTGGCCGTGAACGAGTAGACCCCGCGCACGTCCTCGCCGGTGGTCTTGGTGGTCATGGGGCGGGCCTGGGCCAGCGCGAACCAGGCCCGGAACAGCATGGCGTGCCCGTCCATCAGTAGTAGCAGCGGGGGACGCGCGTCCTTGACGGGCCCACCAGCCGCCGGTGCGGACGCAGCAGCGCCGAAGCCACCGGGCGCTTCGAAGAGCGAGGGGGCGTTGAAGTCGGGTGCCTGCCTGCGCGCCACGGCCCGCCTAATGGCCCGCGTAGGGCTTGAAGAAGCTGTGCAGGTAGTTGCGCGCGTGGGCCCAGCGGTGGGCACGGCGCAGCGCCTCGTCGGTGAGGGTTCCGCTCGGCGTGCTCACCTTCACCGCCTTGTACCCCTTGGCCGGGAGCATCGGGTCGGTGTCCGAGACCGCCACGGCGTACCCCTGGCCCACCAGCCAGCTCTTGAGTTCCGGATAGCCCTTGGGCTTGG
Organism: Chloroflexota bacterium; assembly: GCA_038109085.1. Taxonomy (GTDB): domain Bacteria; phylum Chloroflexota; class Dehalococcoidia; order Lucifugimonadales; family Australimonadaceae; genus Australimonas. The sequence continues at coordinate 38,414 of JAYNIL010000011.1, read as the reverse complement.
AGTGCGGGGCGACATACACCGTGAACTCGCGCGAGCCGGCGACCTCGTGGAAGTGCTCATCGGCCACCTCCACGCCCTTGCCGCTGCCCGCGCGCAGTTGCGCGCGCGCCAGACCCCTCTCTTGCATCGTCATGGCGCTATCTTAGCGCTCCCGCCCGCGCTCTGCGCGGGCTCGACAAAGGGGAGCACCCCCTAGGCGCTACGCACCTACCCCCGTCTCCGCGTTCGTTCCGGGGGCCCTTCAGCCCCCCCTGGGGCGGGCGCTCATGGCAGCAGGCGCGTGGCCAGCACGCATACTGCGGGATTTCCTGGGGGGCGCGCAGGGACGAAACCCCTCGTTGGGCCGCGCTGCTGTGCGGCCCATGTATATATAGCTCCGCATAGCGGGGCGGAGACGGGGGTAGGCCCTTCAGTGCCGAATGGGGAGTCCCTATTCCATCGAGCGAGCGCAGCGAGCGAGGAACCAGGGGGTGTCCCCCTGAGTGCGTGGTCCAGCCGCGCCAGACGCAGAGAGGGCAGGCCCGGTCAGCCGTTGAGGCTTTAACCCTCTCGCCCCACCGCCAGGTCTATCCGCTCCATGAGCGCGGGCTCCATGTACCCCTCCTCCATCGCCTCAACGCACTCGCGCAGTTCCGTGCGGTTCTTCACCCCCAGCACCACCGTGGAGATGCCCGCCAGTGAGAGGGCGTACTGGTGCGCCAGGAACGCGGGCGAGCGGCCCACCTCCGCGGCGATTGCACGGAAGGGCGCGGCGCGCTCGTAGTCGGCCCAGTCCGGCCGCTCGTGGGGCATGTCACGGTCGAACCCGTCGGTGAGCGCGCCCGCCTGCACCGCCCGGATGCCCATGATGGGCACGCCCGCCGCCCTCGCCGCCTCCATGATGGCGCGCGGGCGGGCAGGGCTATCGAAGCGCTTGAGGCCGCCGGGGGAGTCCAGCAGGTTCGCCACCACCTGGATGACGTCGGGGCGCGGGCCCTCCCGCAGCACGCCGATGAGCGTGTCCGGGTGGCCGATGCCCGTGAGGCCCCAGCCGCGTATCAGCCCCTCCTCCTTCAGCCGTGCGAAGGCAGGGGCCGCCGCCTCGGCCAGCGTGGTGCGCGGGGTGGCGCGCTCATCGCCGGGCCCGTCCACGATCATGGTGTGGATGAAGAACAGGTCCACCCGCTCCAGCTGCATGCGCTGAAGGCTCCCCTCCAGGCTGGCGCGCAGCACGTCGTATACCTTTTCCGGAGGCGCGTTCCCCAGGCGGCACTTGGTTGTCACCCGCACCCCCTCCGGGATGCGCCCTTCGAACGCCTCGCCGATCACGCGCTCCGCCTCTCCGTCCCCGTAGGAGGGAGCCATGTCCAGCAGGCTCACCAGCGTGTCCACCGCCTCGCGCGCGGTGGACACGCATTCCTCACGGGTGGTCTTCCCCCACAGCTGGCCGAGCCCGCCGCCGCCGAGGGTGAGGGCGCTGACGCCGCCGAAACGGCCGAAGGGACGCTGCTCCATGGTCATGGGGAGGCTCGCTCCAAGGGGTGATGGGGCCGGTGGCTAGTAGCCCCGCGCCCAGTCCACCAGGTTCTCCAACGGCTCGCCCGCAAGGTTGTGGGCGAGGTTGCGCAGGAGCAACTGGGTGGAGAAGGCGTGGCGCACGTCCACCGCGCCGGAGTTGTGGGGGGTGATGAGGACGTTGGGCAGCGCCATTAGTTCCGGGTCCGGTTGGCTGGCCGTCTCGTTGCGGAACACGTCCGTGTACAGCCCGCCGATCTTGCCGGAGCGCAGGGAGTCCTTCAGTGCGCCCTCGTCCACCAGCTCCCCGCGCGCCACGTTCATCAGCACCGCGCCGTCCTTCATCCGGGCGAAGGCCGCCGCGTCGAACAGGTTCTCCGTCTCTGGGGTGAGTGGGGCGCAGAGGGCCACGTAGTCCGCCTCGGCCAGCAGCGCGGGCAGCCCGTCCATGGGGGCCAGCACGTCCACGTTGGGCATGGACTCGCCGGGGTTGACAGCCCGGCGCGTGCCCACCACGCGCAGGCCCAGCCCCTTGGCCAGGCGCGCCGTCTCCTGGCCGATGCCGCCTAGGCCCACGATGCACAGTGTCTTGTCCGCGATGAGCCTCAGCCGGAACGGGGTGCGGTCCACGTGCCCGGCCTTGGTCTGCGTCTGCGCCAGGCCCAAGTTCTTGCCGAAGTGTAGCAGCGCGGCTATGAGCATCTCGGCGATGGGCAGCGCCTCCACGTATCCGCGACCGGAGGCCACGGGGATGCCCGCGTCCCACAGGTCGCAGTGGCGGAAGTCCGACACGCCCGCGTACACGTACTGCACCCAGCGCAGGTTGGGCATGCGCTCGCGCAGGGCGAAGGGGTAGGGCAGCCCGCACACCAGCACGTGCGCTGCGGCCAGTAGCCGCTTGCGCTCGGCAGGGGGCACATCTGTCTGCCAGGGCTTGCGCTTGGCCAGCCCGCCCGTGGGCGGGTGCATCTCCGTCTCGGCGTCCGCCACCACCGAGCCGGGCGGCAGCACGGCCACGGAGAGGCGCTCCGGGGCGATGGCGCGCACCTGCTCCAGGGGCGGCGAGCCGTCCTGTAGGAACAGCACGTTCAGCCGCTGGGGGGCGAAGGGCAGCCCCACTAGTCCTCTTCCAGCGTGGAGGTGTCGCCCTCGGGCAGCCCCAGCTCACGCGCCTTGAGCAGTCGGCGCATGATCTTGCCGGAGCGCGTCTTGGGCAGCGAGTCCACGATCTCTATCTCACGCGGAGCCACGGCGGCGGCCAGTTTCTGGCGGGCGAAGCCGATGAGCTCACGCCGCAGCGCGTCGGAGGGGGTGTAGCCCTCCTTCAGCGAGACGAACGCCTTCACCACCTCCATGGCGATGGGGTCGGGCTTGCCGATGACCCCGGCCTCGGCCACGGCGGGGTGCTCGATGAGCGCGCTCTCCACCTCGAAGGGGCCCACCAGGTGCCCGGCGGTGTTGATGACGTCGTCTGAGCGGCCCACGAACCAGTAGTAGCCGTCGGCGTCGCGCACCGCCTCATCGCCCGTGATGTACCATTCCTTGACGAAGCGCGAGTTGAACCGCTCCTCGTCGTGCCAGTAGGTCTGGAACATGGACGGCCACTTCACGCGCACCGCCAGGTTGCCCGTCTCCCCGTCGGCCAGCTCGTTGCCCTCGGCGTCGATGATGCCGGGCTCCACGCCGGGGATGGGGCGGCCCATCGAACCCGGCTTGATGTCCATGGAGTTGTAGTTGGCGATCATGATGGCGCCCGTCTCGGTCTGCCACCAGTTGTCGTGGATGGGCAGCCCGAAGGCCTCCTCGCCCCAGACCACACCTTCGGGGTTGAGCGGCTCGCCGACCGAGGCGATGAACCGTAGGTTCGGTGTCTTGAACGTCTTTGGCAGGTCCGTGCCCGACTTCATCAGCATACGGATGGCCGTGGGCGCCGTGTACCAGACCGTCACGTTGTAGTCCTGGAGGATCTGGTACCACTTGCGGGCTGAGAAGCCGCCCTCGTAGATGACCTGGGTCACGCCGTTGGTCCAGGGGGCGATCATGCCGTAGGAGGTGCCAGTGACCCAGCCGGGGTCCGCCGTGCACCAGTAGACGTCGTCGAAGTGCAGGTCCAGACACCACTTGCCCGTGGCGTACTGTTGGATGACCGAGTTGTGCCGATGAACCGCGCCCTTGGGCTTGCCGGTGGTGCCGGAGGTGTAGTGCATGATGGAGTAGTCATCGCGGCTGGTGCTGAGGGGGCCGAACCCGTCCTTGGCCGCAGCCATGAGCGCGGACCAGTCCTTATCACCCGCCGCCATCTCCCCGTTGGGGCGTCCCTCCCGGTTCACCACGATGACATGCTTGAGCGCGGGGAGCTTGGGCAGGATGGAGGCCACCTTCTTGCGCAGCTCCGGCTGGGTCACCAGCACCGTGGCGCCGGAGCCTTCGAGGCGGTCCTTCACCGGGTCGGGGCCGAAGGCGGAGAAGAGAGGCCCGGCCACCAGCCCCGCCTTGAGCGCGCCGAAGATGGCCAGGTAGTTCTCCGGGATGCGCTCCATGAAGGTGAAGACGCGCTCGCCCTTCTCCAGCCCCAACCCCGTGAGCATGTTGGCGACCCTATCGCTCAGCCGCGCCATGTCGGCGTACGAGTAGGTCTCCTTCTCGCCGTTCTTGCCCTCCCAGGCCAGAGCGGTCTTGGCGCCGTGGCCGTGGGCGACGTGCCGGTCGAAGGCCTCGTGGGCGATGTTGAGCCCGCCGCCGGGGAGCCAGTCCAGCTCCTTCTCGATGGACTCCCAGGAGAAGCCCTTGCGCGCCGATGCGTACTCGCCCAGGTTGGCCGGTACGCGGAACGACGCGGGCTTCTTGTGGATGGTGGGGTGGTTCATCGCCATGGCGCGCCTCCTGGCCACGCCGCTGCCCGGCGGTGGCGGCCCGCAGTGTAGGCGGGGGCTCCGGACGGGGCAAGCGAGGGCGGGCGCGCGCCCGGCGCGCTCGTCTATAGGGTTAAACCCCCTGACCCCCGGTCTCCCCCGTAGGAGGGACTCCGTGTAGCCTAGGCCGCGACTCACCCGCAGGAGGCCCCCCGTGCCCGACATCGAGCTCAACGGCTACCGCCACCACTACGAGGAGGTGGGCTCCGGCACGCCCCTCATCTTCCTGGCCTCGACCCGCTTCGACTCCGCGAAGTCCTGGGTGGCCCACATGCAGGCCAACGCCGCTGGGTTCCGGGTCATCATGCCCGACGTGCGCGGCATGGCCGACTCGGAGCACACCTTCGACGTGGAGCCAGACACCTGGGTGGAGGACCTGGCCGCGTTCCTGGACCGGTTGGGGCTGGACGTGGTGCACCTGGCTGCGGAGACGTTGGGCTCGCGCATCATCACCCGCTTCGCCCACGACCACCCGGAGCGCGTCAAGAGCCTCTCCCTCAATGCGGTCATCGCCTACTCGGAGCCCTCGGGCGATGAGCACCGGCGCAAGCAGGCCGACCCCGCCAATATCACCCCCGAGGCGCGTGAGCGCCTGCGCTCCTACCACGGCGAGGACGCGCTGGATGTGAACCGCTTCTACGTCGAGCTGCACGGGCGCGCCGACTACCACGCCTTCTACGACCTGCGTCCCCTGGCGCCCAAGGTGGCGGCGCCTGTGCTGCTGCTGCGCGGCGATGTGGACGAGCCGCAGCACCCGGTGAGCCACAGCGTTGACCTGCACGGGCTGTTCCCCAACTCGCGCCTGCAGATATTCGCGGGCACCGAGTTTAGCGCCATGAAGCGCAGGCCCGCCGAGTCGTGGGCGCTTATCCGCGCACTGGCCGAGGGAAAGCTCTAACTGGGGCACGAGCAGGGCGTGCACCCGCAGGTGGACGGCGCCCTCGCTGGCCGGGGGCAGGTCGTGCTCCAGGCGTCCCAGCGCAAGCTGCTCGACCAGCGGGCGCATCTGCTCGAACAGGCTGGCGCGTTCGGCCACGTAGGCGTCCACGATGGACGGGTCCAGTGCCACCAGGTAGGCGAACAGCTCCTGGGCCCCGTCCGCGTCCAGCGCCTGGCCCCCTGTGTTCTCGATGGCCCAGCGCAGGTACACCGGCCCTTGGGCAGCCACCATCTGGGAGGTGTGGGAACCGGGATCCGCGTTCACCGCAGCGGGCACCGGCCAGCCTTGGGCAATGGGGGTCATGGGACGCAGGTTGGCGTCGGTCAGCTGGCGCTCGTCGGGCGCCAGCGTCGGCTTCGGGGTGGGGGTGGGCGTCGCGGTGGGCCCCGGCGTGGGCGTGAGTGCCAGGGTCGGCGTGGATGTCGGCGCCGCAGTGGGCAGGGCGCACGCCACCAGGGCCAGCAGGCCCTGGCGGCGTGCTGTGAGGCTATTACGGGCGCATGGGGGACGTTTAACGGGCCAACGCCTACCCCCGCGCCCTGCGGGCGCTCGATGGAAGGGGGACTCCCCCCTCGGCGCTGCGCGCCTACCCCCGTCTCTGCCTGCTGAGCAGGCTTATGGCCGCATGTTCTGCCCTATCTCATTCAACATCGAAGGCGACGCCGAAGCGCCGGGAGAGGCCCTCCAGCTCCCCGTAGACGGCGGCGGAGGTGGGGATGCCGCTCGCCAGGTGCTCGCGCTTGCGCTCGAACTCTTGCTGCCCGGCCACCATCACCTTCTCACCGCCGGGAAAGGGGCTGACGGCCTTGATCATGCCGGTGAGCTTATCCACCCGCTCCCCGTAGGCGGGCATGCCTACGAAGCGCGAGGGGTCGATGGCGATGTAGCAGCCCGACTGCATCAGCGGGTCCTGCCCGAAGTGCTTCAGGGGTGGGGAGTCCGTCCCGAAGATGCCACCGGAGAGGAGCCCGGTGAGCGATTCGATCATGGTGGCGATGCCGAAGCCTTTGTAGCCGCCCGCCCACTGCAGGTGGCCGTGCTGGAGGATCTCCGTGGGGTCGTTGGTGGGCCGCCCCTCCCGGTCCAGGCCCCAGGTGGTGGGCACCTTGAGCCCCTGCTTCTCGGCGATGCGCAGGCGGCCCGCTGCCACCATGGTGGTCGCCATGTCCAGGACGATGGGCTCGCCCTCGGCGGCGGGGAAGCTCACGGAGAACGGGTTGGTGGCGTAGAGGGGCTGGGTGCCGCCGTAGGGCGGGACGATCGTGGGCCCGTTGTTCATGGCCATGCCGATGAGCCCCTCGCTGGCCGCCATCATGGTGTAGTAGCCCACCAGCCCGGTGTGGGTCATGTTGCGGGTGACGGAGATGGCGATGCCGTGCTCACGCGCCTTGTCCATGGCCATGCGCATGCCCTTGCGGGCAACCAGCATGCCGAATGCCAGGTCGCCGTCGATGTGGGTGGTGGCGCCGAACTCGGCCAGCACCTTGATGTCCGGGGTGGTGTTCAGGTGGCCGTTGTCGATCATTCCCACATAGCCCGGCAGGCGGGTGGCCCCGTGGGAGTCCACCCCGCGCAGGTCGGCCTCCACCAGCAGTTCTCCCACGAAATCGGCGTCGGCGGCAGGGGCCTCCATGGCCTGTAGGACGCCGGAGATGAACCGCCGCAGCTTCTCGGCGTCCAGGCGGTGGGGCATGTTGGCGTTCTGGGTGGTCATGGCGCTCTCCCGCAGGTGCTTAGGCTTGCCCGGCCCGCCGCAGCGGGGCCAGGGCCAATATGACGGCCGCCGGGGCCATGACGGCGCCCGACAGGAAGAACATGGCGAGGCGTGAGTCGAACAGCGTGACGGCCAGGGCCTCCAGCCCGGGGGCGATGATGGCGCCCACGAAGGAGGAGGTGAACATGAAGCCCACTACCGTGCCCTCCTTGCCGGGAGGGGCGGCGTCCATGGCGGTGGCGTTGATGATGTCTTGCACCGACCACAGGAAGATGCCCACCGCCGCCAGGGCCAGGGTGAAGAAGACGCCGGACTGGACGATACCCATGATGGTCATGGCGGCGAAGATGACCACGGATGCCGCCACAATGGGGGCGCGGCGCCCGATGCGGTCGGAGAAATAGCCATAGGCGGGCCCGGCCAGCACGCCTAGGGCGGTGAGCAGGCCCACGTGGAAGCCCACCCCCGCGCTGTTCATGCCCAGGTCCTCGGCCAGGTACACCGGCAGCAGCGCCAGCAGGCCGAAGTGGGCGAAGGAGCGCGAGAAATTGGCATAGGCCAGGGAGCGGTAGGCCGGGTAGCGCAGCAGCCCATAGAAGTCCCGCATGCGGGTGGGCTCGCGGTGGTGGTCAGCGGGTAGGGGTGGAGGCTGGTGCCCGCCCTTGAGCAGGTAGTACAGGTAGCCCGTGATCAGCACCGCGGGGATCATGGACCAGAGGGTGTACCGGCGCCAGTCGTCGGCCAGCAGGCCCGTGAGCACCAGGCCCACCACCAGGGGGCCCAGCGTCTCGCCGGAGCCGGAGCCCGCCCCGTGCAGGGCGATGACGAAGCCCTTGCGGCGCGGGAAGCGCGTGGTGAGCATGGAGATGGCCGGGGGGTGCCAGAGCGCGGCGCTTGCGCCGGCCAGGGCGATGGCAAGGACCATGGGCCACAACCACGGGGAGAGTCCCGCCAGCATCATGAACAGCGCGGCGAAGAAGAAGGAGGCGGGTAGCAGCAGATGCCAGTGGCCGCGCAGCCGGTCCGAGACGTAGCCCACGAAGAAGTTGGGCGCGCCACCACCCACCTGTCGGAGCGTCGCCACGGCGCCCACGGCAAGGTCCGAGAGCTGATATTCGGCTGCGATGTGCGGCAGGTAGACGGCGAAGGCCGCGATGTACCAGTGCTTGATGCCGTGGCCCAGCGCGATGGTGGCGATGTAGGAGGGCCCGCGGGCGCGCAGCGGCGTGCGGGCAGCGTCGGCCGGTGCTGCCATGAGGGGAGGGCTCCTGAGGGTGGGGCGCTAGCCCCGTCTGGGCCAGCGTGCTGGCCGGGGAGGCCATCATAGCGGCTGGCGCGCCGGACTCACAGGGGGCGGTTCAGGTGTGGGCCACGGCCTCAAGCGCTTCGGCCAGGTCCACGGTGCCCCGGTAGATGGCGCTGCCCACGATGGCCCCTTCCACCCCCAGCCCCGCCAGGCGCACCAGGTGGGCTACCGTGGCGATGCCGCCGGAGGCGATGACGCGCACACCGGGGCCCAGCGTGGCCGCGTGGGCCACCATGGCCGATTGCTCGGCGTAGTTGGGCTCGGTGAGGGTGCCGTCGCGGGCGATGTCGGTGTAGATGAACCGCAGCACGCCGCGCTGCGCCATCTGCGCCATCAACTCGGTGGCGCGCACGCCCGTGGCGCCCGTCCACCCGCTGACGGCCACCATCCCTTCGCGCGCGTCCAGCCCCACCACCACGCGTTCGGCCCCGTGCGCGGCGATGAGCCTGCTTACCAGCTCCGGCTCGCGCACAGCGGCGGTGCCGATGACCACACGGCCGACGCCCTGCGCCAGCGCTGCGGCCACGTCCTCCTCGGAGCGCATGCCGCCGCCCAGCTCCACCGGCGTGCCCACGGCGGCGATGGCCCGCACCACCGCCGCGTTGGCAGGGGCACCGGAAAGGGCACCGTCCAGATCCACCACGTGGATGCGCGGCGCGCCCGCCGCTGCGAAGCCGCGCGCCACGCCTGCCGGGTCGTTCGAGAAGGTCGTCTGCTGGGCATAATCGCCCTGGTGCAGGCGCACGGCCTGCCCGCCGCGTAGATCGATGGCGGGGATCACTTCCATGCCGGGCTCCCTAGAAGGTGCGCGCGCCCACGAAGTGGCGCACGAAGTTGTCGTAGAGGCGCAGCCCTATTGGGCCGGACTTCTCTGGGTGGAACTGGGTGGCCACCACGTTCTCATAGGCCAGCGCCGAGGCGAAGGGCGTGCCGTACCCGGTGGTGCCGAGGGTCCACGCCCCGTCCGCCGGTGCGGCGTAGTAGGAGTGGACGAAGTAGAAGAAGGAGTCCTGGGCCACGTCCGCGAACACCGGGTGCTCGCGCTCCAGGTGCACGGTGTTCCAGCCCATGTGCGGGATCTTCAGCCCCGGCGCGAAGCGGCGCACCGCTCCCGGCACGATGCCCAGGCACGGCGTGTTGCCCTCCTCGGAGCGCTCCAGCAGCAGTTGGAGGCCCAGGCACACGCCGAAGAAGGGTGTGCCCGCGGCCACCGCCTCGCGTATCGCCTGGTTCATGCCGTCGCGGGCGAGGGCGGCCATGGCCGGGGGGGAGGCGCCCTGGCCGGGGAAGACGATGGCGGGTGCCTTGGCGACGGCGGCGGGGTCGGACGAGAATACGGCCTCGTGCCCGGAGTGCTCGAAGGCCTTCTGCACGCTGCGCAGGTTGCCCGCGCCGTAGTCCACGATGAGCAGGGGGTCCATGCGGGCCATTCTAGCCGAGCGCGGGCATGTGGGCGATGAGCGAGCGGTCGATGGCGTCCATGGACGGCTGGCCGGTGAGCATCATGGCCGACTCTACCTCATCGCGCAGGATGTCCAGCACCTGCACCACCCCGTCGGCCCCGCCCAGCGCCAGGCCGTAGAACATGGGCCGGCCGATGAGCACCGCCTTAGCGCCCAGCGCGATGGCCTTGAGCACGTCGGTACCCCGGCGCACGCCACCGTCCACGTATACCTCCAACTTCCCGTCCACCGCCGCCGACACCTCCGGCAGCACCTCGATGGTGGCGAGGGTGGTGTCCAGGTTGCGCGCCCCGTGGTTGGAGACCACCAGTGCGTCCACCCCGTGCTGGGCGCACTGCGCCGCGTCCTCGCTCGTCATCACGCCCTTGAAGATGAGCGGCAGCTTGGTCTGATCGCGCAGCCAGGCGATGTCGTCCCAGGAGGAGCCGGGGTCCACCCGCCCACGGGAGGACTGGCCGGAGTCGAACTTGGCCGTGGTCACGGGAGGCGGCTCGCCACCTTTGTAGTTGGGGCGCTCGCTCTGGCGGTAGTTGCCACGGATGTTGCGCTCACGCTTGGCCGGCCAGTTGGCATCGAGGGTGATGTAGATGGCGGTGTAGCCCGCGGCCTCGGCGCGCTTGAGCATGTCTAGGGTCTGCTCGCGGTCGCGGTAGAAGTACATCTGGAACCACTTGGGCGCATCGGCGGCACGTGCCGCCTCCTCCAGGGAGACGGAGCCGTTGGCGCTCACGCCCAGGATGGTGCCGAAGGCCGCCGCGCCGCGCGCCGACTCGCACTCCCCCTCCGGGTGCGCGCGCCGGTGCCCGCCGCACGGTGCCAGCAGCACCGGCATGGGCACACGGTGGCCGAGCACCGTGGTGGACAGGTCCGTCGTTCGCGTCCCCGTGAGCACCCGCGGGCGCAGGGCGATGGCATCCCACGCGGAGCGGGTGCGCCGCAGCGTCACCTCGTCTGTGGCCCCGCCTGCCACGTAGTCGTACTCAGGCGGGGCCATGTGGTGCACGGCCTCGGCCTCGAAGTCGAACAGGTTCACCAGGCCGTCGGGCAGGGTGCTCATGACGCGTGCTCCTTACGGGCCGGGTGGGGGGTCACGGGCTCAGGGGGCAGGCCCCGGTCCTGGTAGCGGGCCAGCATGAACAGGTAGTCGGACGCGCGGTTCAGGAAGGCAAGCACCTCAGGGTTGGCCAGCATCCCCGCCTTGGCAAGGGCGACGGCCCGGCGCTCCGCGCGCCGCAACGTCGCGCGGCCCAGGTCCAACGCCGCCGAGGCGGGCGAGCCGCCGGGGACTATGAACTCCCGTCCCAGGCTCACTTCGCCGGAGAGGGCGTCAATCGCCGCCTCCAGCCCCGAAGTCATCTGCGCCGTAACGGCGCTGAAGTGCGCTACCAGTTTGGCGTGATCCTCGGCCGCCGTCGCCAGCTCCGCGCCCACGGTGAATAGCTGACGCTGAAGGGCCAGGAGTTCCGCGCGTACGCGCGCATCCTCCGAGAGGGCACGCGCCAGACCCAGGGCGCTGACGGCCTCATCCAGCGCGCCGTACGCCTCGGTGCGCGGGTCATCTTTGCCCACGCGCCCGCCGTATAGCAGGCCCGTCTCACCGGAGTCGCCGCCCTTGGTGTAGATGCGCTTGGCCATGGCTGGAGTATAGCCCCACGCTCCGGCCAACACGGCGCCCATCCAAGTTGACACCCTGCCTCGCGCGTTGGTAGCATTCCCCTGTTCGCGCCCGAACAGGGCGGGGTGCGGGTGCGTCCGTCACGGCGTGGTGACGGCGAAACCTGGCCTGGCGAACACGAGACAGCCCGAAGCGTGATGGAGCGTATCGAACGATGCCGACGATGAACCAGCTGGTGCGGAACGGCCGCAAGCCCACGGTCAAGAAGACCAAGGCTCCGGCCCTGCGTTTCGTGCGGAACACTCTCAAGAACCGGGTGTACCGTGGCGAAGGCAGCCCCCAGAAGCTGGGCGTCTGCGTCCAAGTGCGCACCGTCACGCCGAAGAAGCCGAACTCGGCCCTGCGGAAGGTGGCCCGTGTGCGCATGACCAACGGGATGGAGGTTACGGCCTACATCCCGGGCGAGGGCCACTCGCTGCAGGAGCACTCCGTGGTCCTGATCCGGGGCGGTCGTGTGAAGGACCTGCCGGGCGTGCGCTACCACATCATCCGTGGCGCGCTCGACTCGACGGGCGTCAAGGACCGCAAGCAGGGACGGAGCAAGTACGGAGCCAAGCGCTCGTAACGTCCACGCGACGCCTGCCGGCGCCGTCCCCGGCTCACCGGGCTGGGACGGGACGCGGTGTGGCCGCCCCTTGCGTTAGCAAGGGGGCTGAGCGATTTGTGGCGGCAGCGGGCGGTGTCGGTGCGGTGAGCGCAATAACGATGGGCCGGCGGGCAAGCCCGCTGCGAGCTCCGGCGAATGAGCGGCCAGGAGCCGCCAACGCGGAAGGGAAACGGTAGATGCCTCGACGGCGCAGGGCGGAACAGCGGCACATCAACCCGGACCCCCGGTTCGGGAGCACCGATCTGGCTAAGTTCATCAACCGGGCTATGCTGTCCGGCAAGAAGATCGCGGCCCAGAAGTTCGTCTACGGAGCCTTCGAGCGCATAGCGCAGGAGACTAACCGGGAGCCCCTGGAGGTCTTCGAGCAGGCGGTGCGCAACGCCACCCCCACCGTTGAGGTCAAGCCTCGCCGCGTGGGTGGTGCCACCTACCAGGTGCCGGTCGAGGTCGCGGGGCCCCGGCGCCAGGCCTTGGCGATGCGCTGGCTGATCCAGGCGGCGCGGGCCCGCACCGGCCAGCCCATGCGGATGCGCCTCTCGCAGGAGTTAATCGACGCCTCCCGCGGGCAGGGCGCCGCGGTGCGCAAGCGGGATGAGGTGCACCGGATGGCCGAGGCCAACCGGGCATTCGTCCACTACCGCTGGTAGGGCAGGGAATACGCGAAGGGTTGCCGAAGGGGCGAGGTAAAGGTTTAAGCGTATGACGACGGCTTCCATCAATAAGCGCCTGGGGCTGATGCGCAACATCGGCTTCATCGCGCACATCGACGCCGGCAAGACCACGGTCACCGAGCGCGTGCTGTTCTTCACGGGCCGCACCTACAAGATCGGTGAGGTGCACGAGGGCACGGCGGTGATGGACTGGATGGCCCAGGAGCGTGAGCGGGGCATCACCATCACCTCAGCCGCCACGCGCGCTGAGTGGAAGGGCCACCCCATCAACATCATCGACACCCCCGGGCACGTGGACTTCACGGCTGAGGTGGAGCGCTCCCTGCGCGTGCTGGACGGCGGTGTGGTCGTCTTCGACGCGGTGGCCGGCGTGCAGCCCCAGTCAGAGACGGTCTGGCGCCAGGCCGACCGCTACGGTGTGCCGCGTATCTGTTTCGTGAACAAGATGGACCGCATCGGTGCGGACTTCTTCAAGACGATCCAATCTGTCCGGGACCGCCTCAAGGCGGCGCCGGTGCCCGTGCAGCTGCCCATCGGCGCTGAGGACGAGTTCGCGGGCGTCATCGACATCCTCCTGGAGAAGGCCTGGCTGTTCGACCGCGAGTCGGCCCAGCCCGGCGCCCTCAAGGAGGCGGAGGTCCCGGCCAACCTGAAGGATCGCCTGGCTAAAGTGCGTGAGGAGGTCATCGAGCGCATCTCCGAGACCGACGATGCCCTGATGGAGAAGTTCCTGGAGGGCGAGGTGCCCTCCGCCGAGGAGCTCAAGGCTGCGCTGCGCCGCGCATGCATCGCCAACAAGCTGGTGCCGGTGGTTGCGGGCTCGGCCCTCCAGTCCCTGGGCGTGCAGCTGATGCTGGACGCGGTGCTGGACTACCTGCCCTCGCCCCTGGACGTTCCTGCCATCAAGGGCAAGCACCCCAAGACCGAAGAAGTGCTGGAGCGCGACACCGACCCGGACGCCCCCTTCGCGGCTCTGGCCTTCAAGGTGATGACGGACCCGTACGTGGGCCGGCTGGTCTACTTCCGGGTCTACTCCGGCACCATGAAGGCGGGCTCGCCCGTCTACAACACCTCCAAAGACCAGCGCGAGCGGCTGGGGCGCATCATGTTCATGCATGCCCAGCACCGCGAGGACTCCGACGTCATCACGGCGGGCGAGATCGGCGCCGCCGTCGGCCTGAAGAACACCTTCACAGGGGAGACGATCTGCGACGAGAAGTCGCCCATCGTCCTCGAGTCCATCAAGTTCGCCGAGCCGGTGATCTCGGTGGCCATCGAGCCCAAGACCCGCGCGGAGCAGGACAAGCTCACCGACGGGCTCATCAAGCTGGGTGAGGAGGACCCGACGTTCCGGGTCCGCCACGACCAGGAGACCGGCCAGACCATCATCTCCGGCATGGGTGAGCTGCACCTGGAGATTCTGGTGGACCGACTCAAGCGCGAATTCAGCGTGGAGGCGACGGTGGGCAAGCCCCAGGTCGCCTACCGTGAGGCTATCACCAAGCCCTCCCGTGCCGAGGGCCGGTTCGTCCGCCAGACGGGCGGGCGCGGCCAGTTCGGTCACTGCGTGCTGGAGATCGAGCCGCAGGAGCCGGGTAAGGGCTTCCTGTTCGAGAACAAGGTGGTGGGTGGCTCCATTCCCAAGGAGTTCATCCCCGCCATCAACAAGGGCGCCGAGGAAGCGCTGCTCACCGGTGTCATTGCGGGCTACCCCGTGATGGACGTGAAGGTGAACTGCGTAGACGGCTCCTTCCACCCCGTTGACTCATCGGAGATGGCGTTCAAGATCGCCGCCTCTATGGCCATCAAAGACGCCCTCTCCAAGGCTGGCCCAGCGCTGCTGGAGCCGGTGATGGTGGTGCAGGTCATCACCCCGGGACAGTACCTGGGCGACGTGCTGGGTGACCTGAACTCCCGCCGCGCCTCCATCAAGTCCATGGAGGCCCAGGGCGACACCCAGATCCTCGACGCGGACGTGCCGCTGGTGGAAATGTTCGGTTACGCGACCGACCTGCGCTCCGCCACCCAGGGCCGCGCCACCTACACCATGGAATTCGGCCGCTACGAGAAGGCACCCGCCTCCACCGTGGCCGCCGTGTCCGCCAAGAGCGCTTAGGAGCTATCCAGTGGTAGAGCAAGCAACGCCCAGGGCCCGCGCAGGAGCAGGATCGGACAAGGTCCGCATCGTGCTGCGCGCCTTCGACCACCGCCTGCTGGACCAGTCATCGGTCCAGATCGTGGAGGCAGCGGAGCGCACGGGCGCGCAGGTGGCCGGCCCCGTGCCGCTGCCCACGCGCATCAAGCGCTTCTGCGTGATCCGCTCGCCCCACGTGGACAAGGACTCGCGGGAGCACTTCGAGATCCGCACCCACAAGCGCCTGGTGGACATCCTGGGCCCCAACTCCAAGACCATCGACGCGCTGACCCGGCTCCAGATGCCGGCTGGCGTCGACATCTCCATCAAGCTGTAAGCCATGATTGAAGCACTGCTCGGCAAGAAAATCGGTATGACCCACCTGTTCGGGGATGAGGCGCGCATGGTGCCCGTCACCGTACTGGAGGTGGGCCCGTGCGTGGTGACGCAGGTGCGCACCACCGAGAAGGACGGCTACGAGGCTGTCCAGATTGGTTTCGGCGAGGCCAAGAGCCTCAACAAGCCCGCCTCCGGCCACCAGGCCGCTGCCAACTCCCGTCTGCGCACCCTGCGTGAGGTGCCGGCGCTGGAAGGCGAGGTTTCTGTGGGCCAGACCATCACCGTCCGCCAGTTCCAGGCCGGCGATATTGTGGATGTCACCGCCCAGACCAAGGGCCGGGGCTTCCAGGGCGTGGTCAAGCGCCACAACTACGGCGGCGGCCCCAAGACCCACGGTCAGGGCGACCGGCACCGCGCGGTGGGCTCCATCGGCGCGGGCACCTCGCCCGGCCACGTCCTGAAGGGCAAGACCATGCCTGGTCACATGGGTGATGAGCGCGTCACCGTGCGCCACCTGAAGGTGGTGCAGGTGGACGCCGACCGCAACCTGCTGCTAGTGCGCGGGGCCATCCCCGGCGCCCGCAACGGCACGGTGCTCGTGCGCTTCTCGCGCGGGGTGCCCGTGGCCGCGCGCGTTGAGGCCGAGGCGGCCGAGCAGTCCGAAGAGAAGGAGTCCTGATGGAGCTGCCCATCCACAACCTGAAGGGCGAGGTGGTCGGCAAGGCGCAGGTGGACGATGTCGTCTTCGCCGCGCCGCTCAAGGCTGACCTGCTTCACCAGGCCCTGGTGCGCGTGCAGGCCAACCAGCGTCAGGGCACGTCCAACACGCTCACGCGTGCGCAGGTCTCCGGCGGTGGTCGCAAGCCGTGGAAGCAGAAGGGCACTGGTCGCGCTCGTCAGGGCTCGACTCGCTCCCCCCAGTGGCGCCACGGTGGTGTCGTCTTCGGCCCGCATCCGCGCTCCTACCGCAAGGACATGCCCAAGCGCATGCGCCAGCAGGCTATCCGCGTGGCCCTCTCCGCAAAGGCGGCGGGCGAGCGGCTGATCCTGGTGGAGGGGCTGGCGGACCTGGAGCCTAAGACCAAGGCCCTGGCCGCGCTGCTAGACGCGCTGGGCGTGCAGAGCTCGGCGCTGATGGTGCTGCGCGAGCCGGCGGAGGGCGTCGTGCGCTCCGCCCGCAACCTGCCGCGCACTAAGGCGCTGTCCGCTGACCTGCTGAACGTGCTGGACCTGGCGCGCTACGACGCCGTGGTCATGAGTCCCGAGGCAGCGGCGCGGGCGGGCGAGTTGTGGTCGCAGACCGCGAGCCGTCGCAAGGGCGGGGCCGCCAAGGAGGCCGCCGTCTAGGCGGGAGGGACCATGGACACGTTCTCCGTACTCAAGCGCCCCATCGTCACTGAGAAGTCAACGCTGCTCCAAGAGCAGAGCAAGTACGTCTTTGAGGTGGACAAGCGGGCTTCCAAGACCGAGGTGAAGGACGCCGTGGAGCGCTCCTTCGACGTGAAGGTGCGCGCGGTGCGCGTGCTCACCATCGCAGGTGAGCGCAAGCGTCGGGCCAACGGGCGTTGGATGGACCAGCGCTCCATCAAGAAGGCTGTGGTGACCCTCGATCCGGGTCAGTCTATCCAGCTGTTCGAGGGGGCCTAGCCCATGCCGCTCAAGCGACTCCGACCCACATCCCCCGGCGTTCGTGGCGCCGTCCGCCCCGACTTCTCGGAGCTGACCCGCCGCAAGCCGCACAAGCCGCTGACCAAGGGTAAGCACTCCTCCGGCGGGCGCAACGCGCGCGGCGTCACCACGGTCAAGAACCGTGGGGGCGGCGCCAAGCGCTCCTGGCGTGACGTGGACTTCAAGCGGGCCAAGGCTGGTGTGCCGGGGCGTGTGGAGTCCATCGAGTACGACCCCAACCGCACGGCCCGCATCGCCCTGGTGCTCTACGCCGACGGGGCGCGCCGCTACGTGCTGGCCTCGGTCGGAATGAAGGTGGGCGACGTTGTGGCCAACGGGGCCAGCGCCGACATCAAGCCGGGCAACGCCCTGCCGCTGAAGGCCATCCCCACCGGCACCATGGTGCACAACATCGAGCTCCAACCCGGCATGGGCGGTCAGCTCTGCCGCAGCGCGGGCACTGGCGCCCAGCTGCTGGCCAAGGACGAGTCCTTCGCCATGCTGCGCCTGCCCTCCGGGCAGATCCGCCGCGTGCCGGCCGAGTGCCTGGCCACCGTCGGCCAGGTGGGCAACCCGGAGCACAAGAACACGGTGCTGGCCAAGGCCGGGCGCTCGCGCCACCTAGGCCGCCGCCCGCACACCCGTGGCACGGCCATGACCCCGCGCGACCACCCGCATGGTGGTGGTGAGGGTCGTTCGGGGGCTGGCATGGTCCACCCCAAGACCCCGTGGGGCAAGCCGGCGCTGGGTCCCAAGACCCGCCGCCGCACCCACACCGATGTGTTCGTCGTCCGTGACAGGAGAGCCAAGTAATGTCGCGCTCGATCAAGAAGGGCCCGTACGTCCACCCCAAGCTGGCCAAGAAGGTCAGCAAGGCTCAGGCCACCGACAACAAGGTGGTGATCCGCACTTGGTCGCGGGCGTCCACCATCATGCCGGACATGCTGGGCATGACCATCGCGGTCCACGACGGCCGCCGGCACATCCCGGTGTTCATCACCGAGAACATGGTGGGCCACAAGCTGGGGGAGTTCGCCCCCACCCGGACCTTCCGGGGCCACGTGGGCAAGTCCGAGCGCGCATCGGGAGTGAGGCGTTAGATGGCGGCGGTAAAGGCGATCAACAAGCAGGTGGGCATCTCCCCCAAGCGCGTGCGGCTGGTGCTGAACGCCATCAAAGGTATGCCCGTGAAGCAGGCGCTGGACCGCCTGCAGTTCACCGCAGGCCCCACGGCGGCCAAGGTGGCTGCGGTGCTGCGTTCGGCGGCGTCTAACGCGGAGAACAATGCGGGCATGGACCCCACCCGTCTGAAGGTGGTCAATGCCTATGCGGACCAGGCGGTGAAGATGCGCCGCTTCCGCGCCAACTCCCGTGGCCGTGCGGGCAGGGTGGAGCGCGAGGCGAGCCACATCACCATCTTGGTGGATGAGGCCGTCTAGGACGGCGGGGACTAAGGAGTAAGCGTGGGTCACAAGACACATCCCATTGGCTTTCGCCTCGGAGTCATCCGGGACTGGCAGTCGCGTTGGTTCGCTGGCGATGCCAAGGACTACTCGACGCAGGTGCTGGAGGACGACGCGATCCGGAAGGTCATCCGCTCCAAGTACGCGGAGGCCGGCATCTCGCGCGTCGAGATCGAGCGCAGCGCCCAGGACCTGACGGTCAACGTCCACACCGCCCGTCCGGGCATCGTGATCGGACGCGGTGGTCAGCGCGTGGACGAGCTGCGCAAGGCCGTTGAGGAGGCCACCGGCGGCAAGCGTGTGCGGCTGAACGTGCTGGAGATCCGCCAGCCCGAGCTGGACGCCTACCTGGTCGCACGCAACATCGCCGACCAGCTGGAGCGGCGCGTCATGTTCCGCCGGGCCACCCGCATGACGGCCCAGCGCACCATGCAGGCGGGCGCCAAGGGTGTGAAGGTGCTGGTGTCCGGTCGTCTGGGCGGTGCGGAGATCGCTCGCAGTGAGAAGGTGCTGGAGGGCTCGGTTCCCCTGCACACGCTGCGCGCGGACATCGACTACGGCCTGGCCGAGGCGCACACCACCATGGGGCGCATCGGCGTGAAGGTGTGGATTAACCGGGGCGAGGTCTTCGCCCAGCGGGAGGCTCCGCCCTTGGGTGGGCGTGCCCGACAGGAGAGCGGCGATGCTGCAGCCCAAGCGCACTAAGTTCCGCAAGATGCACCGTGGCCGCATGAAGGGCATGGCCCTGCGCGGTTCCACCGTCGCCTTCGGGGACTTCGGCCTCAAGTCGCTGGACAACCATCAGGTCACCGCGCGGCAGATCGAGGCGGCCCGCCGAACCATCACGCGCCACCTGCGCCGTGGTGGGCAGGTTTGGATCCGGATCTTCCCGGACAAGCCCTACACCCACAAGCCGGCCGAGGTGCGGCAGGGTGGTGGTAAGGGCCCGGTGGAGGCGTGGGTGGCGGTGGTCAAGCCCGGCCGCGTGATGTTCGAGGTTGGTGGTGTGCCCGACGAGCTGGCCAAGGAGGCCCTGCGCCTGGCTGCCCAGAAGCTGCCGGTGCTGACCCGTGTGGTTAGCCGTGAGGAGAAGCTGGCCGTCGCCTAGGGCGGCTGGGGTGAATGATGAGAGCCAAGATCGAGACCATCAGGGCGCTGTCCGACGAGCGCCTGCGCGACGAAGAAACGAGCACCCGGCAGGAGATTATGAACCTGCGGTTCAAGCTCGCAACGCGCCAGCTGGCCAATGCGGAAGAGCTGCGCGGCGCACGCCGCCGCCTGGCGCACATCCGCACGGTTCGGCGTGAGCGTGAACTGGCCGGAGGGAAGGCATGAGCGAGCAGGCACGCCGCAAGGTTCGCGTCGGCCGTGTGATCGGCGACAAGATGGACAAGACTGTGGTGGTCGTGGTGGAGCGGCGCGTGCAGCACCCGCTGTACCGCAAGTCCGTCAAGCACGTCACCAAGTTCAAGGCGCACGACCCCGCCAACGCCTACAACGTGGGCGATCTGGTGCGCATCGAGGAGACGCGTCCCCTATCGCGCACTAAGCGCTGGCGGGTGGCCGAGCTGCTCGAGCGCCCCGAGGCGCCTGAGCTGACCTCGGAGTCAGCCATGGCCCAGGTGGCCGTCGCCGACGCGCCCGCCGCCGTCGAGGCTGCTGAGCCGGAGGCAGAAGCCTAGCCATGATCCAGAACTACTCACGTCTGACCGTGGCGGACAACACCGGGGCGAAGTCCATCATGTGCTTCAACATCCCCGGTGGCACCCGCCGCCGCTACGCCCGCGTGGGCGATGTCATCGTGGCATCGGTCAAGCAGGCCATCCCCAACTCGCCCGTAAAGAAGGGTGAGGTGGTGCGCGCCGTGGTGGTGCGGACCAAGGCCGTGACCAAGCGCGCCGATGGCTCCACCATCCGCTTCGACGACAACGCCGCCGTGATCCTGGGCTCCAACGAGATGCCCCGCGGTACGCGCATCTTCGGCCCCGTGGCCCGTGAGCTGCGCGAGCGCAACTTCATGCGCATCATCTCCCTCGCCCCGGAGGTGCTGTAGCCATGGCTGCCCGGATCAAGCGCGACGATCTGGTGATGGTGGTCCGCGGGCGTGACCGCGGCAAGCGGGGGAAGGTCCAGCAGGTGTTCACCGCTGACGCGGCGGCCCTGGTGGAGGGTGTCAACATCGTCAAGCGGCACCAGAAGGCCGGGGTCAACTCCCAGCAGGGTGGCATCATCGACAAGGAGATGCCCATCGCCCTGGCCAAGCTGCTGCCGGTCTGCCCGACCTGCGACAAGCCGACCCGTGTGGGCTACAAGGTGCTGGACGACGGCACCCGCTCGCGGGTGTGCAAGCACTGCGAAGGGATGTTCAATTGAGCACGGACGCGAACAAGCAAACCAGCGGCAAGGCCGCGGCCTCCAAGAAGGCCGCCGCGCCCCGTGCCGCCCGTAAGCCCGCAGCCCCCCGCGCCAAGACCGCGGCACCCGCGCGTGAGCGCAATGCCGTCACGGCCCGGCCGGCCCCCCGGATGCAGGTGCGCTACCGTGACGAGGTGCGCTCCCAGCTGATCCGTGAGTTCGGCTACAAGAGCTCGATGCAGGCGCCCAAGATCGAGAAGATCACCCTGAACATCGGCCTGGGTGAGGCGCTGACCAACTCCCGGGCGCTGGAAACGGCCCCGGAGCAGCTGGCAGCCATCGCCGGCCAGAAGCCCGTGGCCACCAAGGCCAAGAAGGCCGTGGCCGGGTTCAAGGTGCGCGAGGGCCAGGTGATCGGCACCAAGGTTACCCTGCGCGGGCGCCGGATGTACGAGTTCCTGGACCGGCTCATCAACCTGGCGCTCCCCCGCATCCGCGACTTCCGCGGTGTGGTGCGCGCCGGTTTCGACGGCAAGGGCAACTATGCCCTTGGCCTCCGGGAGCAGACGGTGTTCCCGGAGATCGACTATTCCACCGTGGACAAGGTCCGCGGTCTGCAGGTGGTCTTCACCACCACCGCCAGCAACGACGTCGAGGGCATCCGGCTCCTGGAGCTGATGGGCATGCCCTTCGTTCGGGCGGCGTAGTAGAGCAAGCGTAGGAGACGGAAGGGGAGCTGTGGCAAAGAAGAGCAAGATCGCCAAGTGGAAGCGCCCGCCGACCTTCAAGGTGCGCGCCATGAACCGCTGTCAGCGGTGCGGGCGTCCGCGCGCCTACATCCGGTTCGTGGGACTGTGCCGCATCTGCTTCCGGCAGATGGCGCTCGAGGGCAGCCTGCCCGGCGTGCGCAAGGCGAGCTGGTAGGGAGAGGACAGACGATGCCAGTCACTGACCCCATCTCGGACATGCTGACCCGGATCCGTAACGCACAGATGGTGCGCCACGGCCTGGTGGAGCTGCCCTCGTCCCGCACCAAGGCGGCCATCGCGGAGATCCTCAAGCGCGAGGGCTACCTGGCGGACGTGGAAGTGGTGAAGCGCAAGCCGCAGGACCTGCTGCGCCTGCGCCTGCGCTACTCGGACCGGCGCGAGCCGGCCATCTCCGGACTCAAACGCGTGAGCAAGCCCGGTCTCCGGGTGCATGTGGGCCGGCACGAGGTTCCCCGCGCCTTCGGCGGTGTGGGGATCGCCATCGTGTCCACCTCACAGGGCATCATGACGGGCCTGGAAGCCTTCAAGAAGGGCATCGGCGGTGAGCTGATGGCCTACGTGTGGTAGGAGCAGACCGTGTCTCGCATCGGCAACCGACCAGTAACGATCCCTTCGGGCGTCAGCGTCTCCATCGCTGACAGCGCGGTGGCGGTGAAGGGCTCTAAGGGTGAGCTCTCCTACACGCTGCTGCCCGGCATCAGCGTGGAGCAGGCGGAGGGCAAGCTCTCCGTCTCCCGCGATGGCGACGAGAAGCCCGTGCGCGCCGCGCACGGGCTTACCCGCGCCTTGTTGGCCAACATGGTCATAGGCGTGAGTGAGGGGTACACCCGCTCTCTGGAGCTGGTGGGCTACCGCGTGCAGGCGGCG
This sequence comes from Chloroflexota bacterium, assembly GCA_038109085.1. Taxonomy (GTDB): domain Bacteria; phylum Chloroflexota; class Dehalococcoidia; order Lucifugimonadales; family Australimonadaceae; genus Australimonas. The sequence continues at coordinate 16,036 of JAYNIL010000011.1, read as the reverse complement.
GGCAAGGGCCTGAACCTGCAGCTCGGCTTCTCGCACCCGGTGGTGGTCCAGCCCATGGACGGGATCACCTTCGAGGTTGAGGGCAACAACCGCGTTCACATCCGCGGTATAGACAAGCAGATGGTGGGCGAGCAGGCGGCACAGATCCGCCGGCTGCGTCCGCCGGACGCGTACAAGGGCAAGGGCGTCCGCTACCTGGGCGAGCGCCTGCGCCTCAAGCCGGGTAAGTCGGCGGCCAAGAGGGCATAGGACAATGGCACGAATCACCACAACGCGCGCCGCGCGCCAGCAGCGTCACCGGCGCATCCGTCAGCACCTGGCCGGGACGCCGGAGCGTCCGCGCCTGGCTATCTTCCGCAGCACGCGCTACATCTACGCGCAGGTCATTGATGACGCCGCCGGTCACACCCTGGCCGCGGCGAGCACCAAGGACCTGCCCGCCGCCGCCTCCCCCAAGACCGAGGCGGCCAAGGCGGTGGGCAAGCTGGTGGCCGAGCGGGCCAAGGCCGCCGGTGTGAGCAAGGTGGTCTTCGACCGCGGGGGCTTCCGCTTCCACGGCCGCGTGAAGGCTGTCGCCGAGGGAGCCCGCGAGGAGGGCCTGGAGTTTTGAGCCAGATGAACGAGCGCAACAACCGCGCCTCCGAAGAGGGGGGTGAGCTGCAGGAGAAGGTGGTCCACATCCGCCGCGTGGCCAAGACGGTCAAGGGCGGGCGGAACATGACCTTCAACGCCCTGGTGGTATTGGGCGACGGTCAGGGACGCGTGGGTGCCGGGCTGGGCAAGGGCGCTGCGGTGCCCGATGCCGTGCGCCAGGGCAACACCATCGCTCGCAAGGAGATGTTCCAGGTGCCCATGGTGGGCTCGACGGTGCCCCACGCGGTACGCGCGTCCTTCGGCGCCTCCGAGGTGCTGATTCGCCCCGGCCTGCCGGGCGCCGGTATCAAGGCGGGCGGCGGCGTCCGCGCCGTCATGGAGGCCGCTGGCATCCGTGACGTGGTGTGCAAGGCCCTGGGCTCGCGCAACCCCATCAACGTGATCAAGGCCACGCTGGCGGGTCTGGCGCAGCTGCAGGGTGAGACCGGCGAGGAGGTTGAGGTGCGTGCCACCGCGGTGCTGCCTCCCGCCCCCGAGCGGCGCGGCGCGGTGCGCAGGGACACGTCCGGCGAGGCCCGCACCCGCTCTGACCGCCCGCGTCGCGGCGGTGATGACCGCCCGCGCGTCGAGCAACCGGCCGCCGAGGCCGAGGGAGCCTAGTCATGGCCAAGATCCAGATCACCTGGGTGCGTTCCGAGATCGGGTACACCCAGGACCAACGCAGGACGATCCGCGCCCTGGGGCTCAAGAAGCTCCATCAGAGCGTGGTGCGTGAGGACAGCCCGTCAATCAAGGGCATGGTGCACAAGGTGCGCCACTTGGTGACGGTCAGCGCCCCGGCGGGCGAGGGAGCGTAACGATGCAGGCGCACGAGATCCGTCCGAGCATGCCCAAGAAGGCCCGCAAGCGCGTGGGCCGGGGCAACGGCTCCAACGGCACCTACTCCGGCAAGGGCATGAAGGGCCAGAAGGCCCGCACGGGCGGCGGCGTCCGCCCCGGCTTCGAGGGCGGCCAGAACCCCCTCATCAAGGGCCTGCCCATGCTGCGTGGGTTCATCAATCCCTTCCGCACCTCCTACCAGGTGGTGAACGTGGGCCAGCTGGCCGAGTTGGGCGTGGCTGTAGTCACCCCTGAGTTGCTGGCCCAGCGCGGGCTGATCCGGCACGCCAACAAGCCTCTCAAGGTGTTGGGCGACGGCGCACTCTCTGGCGCCATCAGTGTGCGCGCCACTAAGTTCTCCGCATCCGCCAAGGCCAAGATCGAGGCCGCCGGCGGCACGGCGCAGGAGGGCTAGCGGGTGCGCTCAACCTCCACGGCGGCGCGCGGCGGGACGGGACGCCCCGCGCTGATCCAGGCGATGATCGATGCGTTCCGCACCCCGGACCTGCGGGGGCGGATCCTGTTCGTGCTGGGGATGCTCGTCATCTTCCGACTGCTGGCGCACGTGCCGGTGCCGGGCGTTGACCGCACGCTCCTCGGCAACCTGTTCCAGTCCAACAGCCTGGTTGCCTTCTTCGACCTATTTTCCGGCGGTGGTTTGCGCAACCTGTCCATCGCCGCCCTGGGCGTGTTCCCCTACATTACGGCGTCCATCGTGATCCAAGTGCTCACCCCCGTGCTCCCCGCCCTGCGCGAGCTCTCCCAGGAGGGCGATGCCGGCCGGGCACGACTGAACCAGTACACCCACTGGCTCACGGTGCCCATCGCGTTCTTCTCCGGCTACGGACAGCTGGTGCTGTTCGCTCGCTCGGGCATCTTCACCCACAACATCACCTTTTTCGGCCCCGGTGCCTTCGAGACGCTGGTGATCCTCGTCTCCTTCGTGGGCGGGACCATGATGCTGGTGTGGATGGGCGAGCTCATCAGCGAGCACGGCATCGGCAACGGCCTCTCTATTATCATCTTCGGCGGCATCGTCTCCCAGTTACCCGCGCTTCTGGGACAATCCTCCCTGGCCCGGGACAACCTGGGCGGGCTGGTGGTGCTGGCGGTGGTGGGTGTGGGCATCATTTACGTAATCGTCCTCTTCAACGAGGCGCAGCGGCGCCTGCCGGTGCAATATGGGCGCTCGGTCTTCCGGGGCGGGCGCATGTACCGCCAGGGCGGAGCGACGTTCCTGCCGCTGCGGGTGAACTCCGCGGGCATGATCCCGCTGATCTTCGCCTTCTCCATCATGGTGGTTCCGGCCACCGTGGCCAACTTCTTCGCCAACCCCTCCTCCACCTCGTTCTTCGCGCGGGCGGCGCTGTGGGTCTCCACCACCTTCTCGCCCTCCTCCCTCTGGTACTGGGTTGTGGTATTCGTGTTGGTGGTGGTCTTCACCTTCTTCTACACGCTGGTGGTCTTCCAGCAGCAGCAGCTGGCTGACAACCTGCAGAAGAACGGTGGGTTTATCCCCGGCATCCGGCCCGGCCAGCACACCCAGCAGTACCTGAACCGGGTGATCCTGCGCATCACCTGGGGTGGTGCGCTGTTCCTAGGCGCGGTGGCCGTGGTGCCCTTCTTCATCTCCTCCGTCACCGGCATCCAGGCCCTGACGCTCTCCTCCACCAGCATGCTCATCATGGTCTCCGTAGCGCTGGACACCATGCGCCAGCTGGAGGCTCAGCTGCTCATGCGCAATTACGAAGGGTTCCTTCGCTGATGCGGATCGTGCTTCTGGGCCCTCCGGGGGCAGGCAAGGGGACGCAGGCCGCCGTGCTGGCCAGGGACGCTGGCGTGGCGCACATCGCCTCAGGCGACCTGTTCCGCAAGCACCTGGGGGAGGGGACTGAGCTGGGCAAGCTGGCCAAGACCTTCATGGACAAGGGCGAGCTGGTGCCTGACGAGGTGACGATTCGCATGGTGCTCGAGCGCATGGGCGAGCCCGACGCCGCGTGTGGTTATGTGCTGGACGGGTTCCCGCGCACCCTGCCGCAGGCCCAGGCGCTGGACGCTGCGCTGGCCAAGCAGGGGGTGTTCATCGGTAAGGCGCCGCTGATCGAGGTGGACACTGAGGAGCTGGTTCGCCGGCTCTCGGGCCGCTGGATCTGCCGCTCCTGTCAGACGCCCTACCACCAGGTCTCACATCCGCCCAAGAATGCAGGGGTGTGCGATGCGTGTGGGGGGCAGCTCTACCAGCGCGACGACGACAAGGCGGAGGTGGTGCGTGAGCGCCTAGGCGTCTACCAGCGCCAGACCGCCCCGTTGGTGGACTACTACGCAGGTCAGGGCAAGCTGGTGCGTGTGGACGGCCAGCGGCCGGTTGAGCAGGTGACCGAGGCACTTTTGGAGGCGGCGGAGGGGGCCTGATCGGCCTGCCCTTTGCCGGATCGAGCGAGAGACGCTAGAATAGACGTTTGTCGATGGACACGCAGAGCATCGTACGAGCATTGAGCCGTAAGGGCGCCACGGCGCGCGAGACGGACGGCATCACCATCAAGAGCCAGCAGGAGCTGGATCTGATGTGGGAAGCCGGCCAGATCGTGGGCCGCACGCACCGGGTGTTGCGCGCCGCAGTGGTGCCCGGCATCACGGCGCGTGAGCTGGATGCCATCGCAGAGCGCGAGATACGCGCTCTTGGTGGCACCCCGGCGTTCAAGGGCTACCGGGGCTTCCCTGGGACGCTGTGCGTGTCCATCAACGAGGAGATCGTCCACGGCATCCCCGGTGAGCGGGTGGTGCAGGACGGCGATCTGGTCAGCCTGGACCTGGGCGCCATCGTGGGCGGCCTGTACGGCGATTCGGCCACCACCGTCCCCGCAGGGAAGGTGGGCCCGGAGCTGGAGGCGCTGCTGGCGGCTGGTGAGGCGAGCCTGTGGGCGGGCATCGGCGCGGTGCGCGCGGGAAACCGCGTGGGGGACGTGTCCGCTGCGGTGCAGGCTGAGGTGGAGCGTCGCGGTGCCTACGGCATCGTGCGCGAGTACGTCGGTCACGGCATCGGGCGGCGCCTGCACGAGGAGCCGCAGGTGCCCAATTTCGGGCTGGTGGGGCGTGGGCCCCTCCTGCGCAAGGGGATGGCGATAGCCATTGAGCCCATGGTGAATCTGGGGACCCACGAGACCCGGGTGCTGGATGACGATTGGACCGTCGTCACCCTGGACGGCAAGCCCTCGGTCCACTTCGAGCACACCATCATCGTCACCGACGGTGAGCCCATCGTGACGACGGTGGTGGCGTAGGAGCGCATGGCGAAGAAAGAGAGCATCGAGGTCGAGGCGACGGTGGTGGAGGCCCTGCCCAACGCCACCTTCCGTGTCGAGCTCGCCAACGGGCACGAGGTGCTGGCGCACGTGTCCGGCAAGATGCGGATGCACTTCATCCGCGTGCTGCCGGGCGACCGGGTGCTGGTGGACCTCTCGCCCTACGACCTGACCAGGGGTCGTATCACGTATCGGTTCAAGTAGAGGCCGCAGGTGCGGCCGGTCCGAGCAGAGCAAGGGAGCAGATCATGAAGGTGCGATCGTCCGTCAAGCCGCGTTGCGACAAGTGCCGCCTGATCCGCAGGGGCAGCACCGTACGGATCCTGTGCTCCAATCCGCGGCACAACCAGCGGCAGGGTTAAGAATATGGCACGTGTAGCAGGCGTCGACATCCCTGACAACAAGCGTCTGGAGGTCTCTCTCCGGCGTATCTATGGCATCGGTCCCACGCTGGCCGGGCGCATTGCCGAGCGGGCTTCCATCTCGGGCAACCCCCGGGTGGCGGACCTGACCGACGATCAGCTGAACCGGCTGCGTGAGATCGTGGACCGTGAGTACGTTACCGAAGGTGACCTGCGCCGGGAGGTGGCCGAGAACATCCGCCGCCTCATCGACATCGGCTCCTACCGTGGCCTGCGCCACCGCCGGGGCCTCCCGGTGCGCGGGCAGCGCACCAAGACCAACGCCCGCACCAAGCGGGGCAAGCGCCGCGCCGTTGCTGGTAAGCGCAAGGTGACTAAGAAGTAGCACCGGCCCGTGCGCCGGGTAGATGCAGGCAGTTAGTTAAGGACAGGGGGAAACGTGGCCAGAGCCAACCGAACCAGGACGCGCCGTCGCGAGCGCAAGTTCGTGCCTCGCGGCAAGGCGTTCATCAGTTCAACCTTCAACAACACCCTCGTCTCGCTGACGGACCCCGAGGGCAACGTTATCTCGTGGTGCTCGTCGGGAGCCGTCGGTTTCAAGGGCGCGCGCAAGTCAACTGCCTTCGCCGCCCAGCGCGTCTCCGAGACCGCCGCCCGCAAGGCGATGGAGCAGGGGCTGCGACAGGTGGAGGTGTTCGTCCGTGGGCCCGGCGCCGGCCGCGAGTCGGCGATTCGCGCGCTGCAGGCCGCGGGCCTCGTCGTCACCTCGATTCGCGATGTGACCCCTATCCCCCACAACGGATGCCGGCCGCCCAAGCGCCGGCGCGTGTAGTCGGAGCTCTGAATCATGGCACGTTATACAGGTCCCGTTTGCAGGCAGTGCCGGCGAGCCGGCGAGAAGCTCTTCCTCAAGGGTGAGCGCTGCTACACGCCCAAGTGCGGCGTGGAGAAGCGCCGCAAGACCCCTGGTGACCACCAGCCGCGCCGTCGGCGCGCCTCCGACTGGGGCGTGCAGCTGCGTGAGAAGCAGAAAGCCCGCCAGGCCTACGGCGTGCTGGAGCGCCAGTTCCGCACCTACTTCGCTGAGGCCTTCCGCGGGCGCGGGGCCACGGGCGACGTGCTGCTGCAGCTGCTGGAGCGCCGGCTCGACAACGTGGTCTACCGGCTCGGCTTCGCCTCCTCTCGCGCTCAGGCGCGGCAGTGGGTGCTCCATGGCCACTTCACCGTGGACGGGCGCAAGGCCGCCATCCCCTCCTACCGCCTGCGCCCCGGCCAGGTCATCACCTGGAAGGGTGCGGTGAAGGAGAAGCCCTTCGCGCAGGACGCCTCGCGTGCCCTGGGCCAGCGCCCCGTGCCCGAGTGGCTGGAACTGGACAAGGGTGCTCTCTCGGCCAAGGTGCTGCGCAACCCTGAGGCCATCGACATCGACACCAAGGTGGAGGCCCGCATGATCGTGGAGTTCTACTCGCGCTAGTCGGGGAAGAATCCCACGTTCGCCGGTTCGCCCCGCGTGGGCCGGACATCAAGGAAGTGTTGCATGATGCTGGACATCGGTTACGAGGAATCGCGCGAGCCCGGTCTGGAGCAGACCCCTGTTCCCGCCGTGGGCGTGCGCGTTGTCGAGGCTGAGGACACCCACGGCCTGTTCGTGGTGGAGCCCCTGCCGCGCGGCTTCGGCCAGACGCTGGGCAACCCCCTGCGCCGCGTGCTGCTCAGCGCGATCCAGGGCTCCGCCGTCTCTTGGGTGCGCATCGAGGGCGTCGAGCACGAGTACTCCACCGTCCCCCACGTCAAGGAGGACGTGGTGGAGATACTGCTCAACGTGAAGGCCATCAACCTGCGCTCCCTCTCCAACCGCCCGGGCAAGTTGCGTCTCGAGGTGCAGGGCCCCGGTGAGGTTACGGCGGGCGACATCATGGCCTCGTCCGACTTCGAGATCGTGAACCCGGAGCTGCACATCGCCACCCTGGACTCGGCCCAGGCGCGGCTGGTGATGGAGCTGAACGTGGAGCAGGGCACCGGCTACGTCCCGGCGGCCACCAATTCCGGGCTGCCAATCGGAGTGATGCCGGTTGACGCCATCTACACTCCTGTGCGCAAGGTGAACAACACCGTGGAGCGCACGCGGGTGGGCCAGCACACCGACTTCGACCGGTTGACGGTCGAGGTGTGGACCAACGGCGCCGTGAGCCCCGCGGAGGCGGTGCGCCAGGCGTCCAAGGAGCTGGTAGAGCATTTCTTCCGCCTGACCACCCTCCCGGAGACCCCCGCAGAGGACGGTGACCGGCCGGGCTCCAACATCCCGGCTGCCCAGTACAACCTGACGGTGGAGAGCCTCAACCTCACCGCCCGCACCCTCAACTGCCTCAAGCGCGCCTCCATCCACAAGGTGGGGGAGATCCTGGAGCGCTCCCGCGGGGAGCTGCTGCGGATCCGCAACTTCGGTGAGAAGTCGCTGGAGGAGCTGAACGAGCGGCTGCTAGAGGTGGGCATTGTCCACCCGGAGCTGGCGTCCGATGGCGCCGAGGAGCCGGTGGCCGCTGCCTCCGGCGAGGGAGAGGAATAAATGCGGCACCGCGTTTCCGGCCGTACCCTGGGCCGCCGCACGGCGCACCGTGAGGCCATGCTCCAGAACATCGTCGCGCAGCTGATCAAGCGCGAGCGCATCTCCACCACCGAGGCCCGCGCCAAGGAGGCGCGCCTCCTGGCGGAGCGAATGATCACCAAGGGCAAGGGCGGCAGCCTCAACGACCGGCGCCTCGCCCAGGCCACGCTGACGGACAAGGAGGCGGTGAGCAAGCTCTTCGATGAGTTGGCCCCCCGCTACGCCGAGCGGACCGGTGGCTACACGCGCATCCTCAAGCTGGGCCCCCGCAAGGGTGACTCGGCTCCCATGGCGCTTCTGGAGCTGGTCTAGAGGTCGGGATGGCACGGCGCATCGCGCTGGTGCTGGAGTACGAGGGGACGGGCTACGCGGGCTTCCAGCTCCAGGCCAACGCCCCCTCGGTGCAGGAGCAGGTGGAGCTGGCGGTCGAGCGCCTCACCAGCGAGCGGCCCCGGCTGAAGGGTGCGGGCAGGACGGACGCTGGCGTGCATGCCCTCGGGCAGGTGGTCGCGTTCGACACCGCTAGCACCATGGCGGTGGAGCGGTTCAGGGGCGGCCTGAACCACTACCTGCCGGAGGACATCGCGGTGGTGGGGGCATACGAGGCCCCAAGCGGGTTCGACCCGCGCAGGCAGGCCACCGCACGGGTGTATCGCTACACCCTGCTCGAGCGGGACGTGCGCTCGCCCTTGAGGCGGCGGTTCGTCCACCGGGTGGGGAAACGGGTTGATCTAGCGGCCATGGCCCAGGCCCTGGCCTACACGGAGGGAGAGCGGGACTTCGGCCCATTCAGCGGGGCCTACCCACAGGAAAAGAGCACGGTGCGCCGGATGCTCCGCACCGCCGTCTGGCGGGAGGAGAGCGAGGCGCACGTGGAGCTGGAGGGCAACGCCTTCCTGCCGCAGCAGGTGCGTCGCACCGTGGCCGCGGCGTTGGAGGTGGGGCTTGGGAGGATGAGCCTCCTCAGCTTCCAGGCACTGGCCGATAGTGGCCAGCGGGGCGCGGCAGCACGGGTGCTGCCACCCACCGGGCTCTGCCTGCGGCAGGTCAAATACCGAAGGTTCCCACCATAACGCTATGCAGCTGGAACGCATCACTAAGCACACATCCAACGAGACCCAGGACACCTGGCACGTCATCGACGCCGAGGGCAAGCGGCTGGGCCGCCTCGCCTCGGAAGCCGCGCGTCTGCTCCAGGGCAAGCACCGGGCGAACTACTCGCGCCACCAGATCGGCTCCGACTTCGTGGTGGTGCTCAACGCCGCCCAGGTCAGCGTGGGCCGCAACAAGGACGAGCAGAAGGTCTACAAGCGCCACACCGGCTACCTGGGTGGCCTGAAGACCGAGACCTTCGCCTCCCTCATGGCCCGCGCTCCTGAGCGCGCCATCGAGCGGGCGGTGAAGGGCATGCTGCCTGGCAACCGGCTGGGCCGGCGCATGCTGGGCCGCCTGAAGGTGTACACGGCGAGCACCCACCCGCACGAGGCGCAAGTGAACGCCGGCGCCGGGAAGGCCAAGGCCGCCGCCAAGCCCGCACGCGGGGGCGGCAAGCGCGCCGCCAAGCCGGCAGCGTCCTCCAAGGCCGAGGCCACCGCAGAGAAGGACGGGGAGTAAACCATGACCACCGCGCAGCAGTACTACTACGGCACGGGCCGGCGTAAGGCCGCCATCGCCCGCGTGCGCCTCTACCCCGGCGGTACGGGTGCCGTCGTCGTCAACGGTAAGCCCTTCGAGGAGTCCATGCCGTGGCCCGACTGGCAGAAGCGCGCCGTCCAGCCCTTCGACACCATCCCCGCGGCGGGTAACCGCTTCAACGTGGTGGCGAAGATTGAGGGTGGCGGCATCAGCGCCTGGGCCGACGCGCTGCGCCTGGGCATCGCCCGTGCGCTGCTGGCGGCGGACCCCTCGCTCAAGGCGGACTTGCGCAAGTTCGGCTACCTGACGCGCGACTCGCGCATCAAGGAGTCGAAGAAGTACGGCCTCAAGCGCGCCCGCCGCGCCCCGCAGTACACTAAGCGTTAGTCGCCTGGTATTCCAGACACCAAGAAGGGCCCGCCATCTGGCGGGCCCTTCGCGTTGGGTGAGGTGCTGACGGGGGGTGCTAGACGCCCGCGATGGCGCGCAGGTCCTCCAGCATGCGACGTACGCGGGCGGGCGAGTCGCCCTCTGCGTAGATGCGCAGCAGCGGCTCGGTGCCCGAGGGGCGTATGAGCCCCCAGAAGCCGCCCTCCAGCAGGTAGCGCGCCCCGTCCGTGGTGTCCGTGCCGCTCACGCACAACCCGCCCACGTGCTCGGGCGCAGCGGCGGCCAGCGCTGCGGCGTTGGGCTTGGGGGCCGCGGGCTGGAGCGCCACGTCCAGCCGGTCGTACGCGTGCTCGCCCACCTGCTCGAACAGGTAGTCCACCAGCTCAGAGGCGCGCTTGCCCGTCCGTACCATCAGCTCCAGGAACAGCAGACCGGAGAGGATGCCGTCTCGCTCCGGGATGTTGCCCCGGAAGGCGTAGCCGCCCGACTCCTCGCCCGCCGCCAGCGCATCGACGGCCATCATCTGCGGGCCCACGTACTTGAAGCCCACCGCCGTCACGTGCACCGGCACCCCGTAACGCTCCGCAAGCGCGTCCACCATGGCCGATTGGGTGAGGGAGCGCACCAGCGGCCCGCGCAGCCCCTTAACCTCCAGTTGGTGCAGGCACAGCAGGGAGAACGTCTCCAGCGTGCTGATGAACCGCCCGTTCTCGTCCAGCACGCCCAACCGGTCCGCGTCGCCGTCGCTGGCCAGCACCACGTCGTAGCGCCCCGCCTGCGCGGCGGCGATGGACGGGCCCAGGTTGGGTGCGATGGGCTCCGGCTGGCCCATGCCGGGGAAGAGCGGGTTACGCTCGGCGCGCATCTCCTCCACTGAGGTTGCGCCGTGGTCCAGCGCGGCTGTGAAGTAGCCCGCGCCCGCTCCGTGCATGGCGTCAACGCCCACGCGCAGGCCCGCTGAGCGCAGGGCGCCCAGATCCACCACCCGGCCCAGGTTGGCCAGGTACGGAGGGGCCATCTCCACATCGCGCACCACGCCCGCCGCCCGCGCCTCGGCCAGGGGGCGCATGGCGGGCTCGCCCTTGGCCTGCGCCGCGGCGATGTGCGCTTCCAGGGTCGCCACCACCTCCGGCGTGGCGCTCCCGGCGTAGTCAGGCTTGTACTTGAAGCCGCTCCATGCCCCAGAGTTGTGGCTCGCGGTGATGACCACGCCGCCTCCGGCGTGCTGGTGCAGCACGTTGAACGAGAGCACCGGCGTGGGCACCACCCGGTCGGATAGGTAGACGGGGATGCCGTGGTGAGCGCTGATGACCGCTGCCACCTCGGCGGCGAACTCCGGGGAGCCGAAGCGGGTGTCGTAGCCGATGGCCACGCCCCGCTCCGCCAGCCCCTGCGAGGCCAGCAGGCGGGCGACGCCCTCGGCGCAGGCGCGCACGTTGGCGAAGGTGTACTCACGGGCGATGAGCGCCCGCCACCCATCGGTGCCGAACCGGATGCTCTCCGCCATACCAGCCTCCCCGGCGGGCGGGCCTAGGCTAGGCCCGCCGCCTTGCGCAGCTCCGCCGCCTTGTCCGTGCGCTCCCAGGGCAGGTCCACGTCGTCGCGGCCGAAGTGGCCGTAGGCCGCAGTGGGGCCGTAGATGGGCCGGCGCAGCTGGAGGTGGTGGATGATGGCGCCGGGGCGCAGGTCGAAGTGCTCGCGCACCAGCTTGGCGATGACGTCGTCGTCCACCTTACCGGTGCCGAAGGTCTCCACGCTCACGTTGATGGGCGCGGCCACGCCGATGGCGTAGGAGGCCTGCACCTCACACCGGTCGGCCAGACCCGCCGCTACCACGTTCTTGGCCACCCAACGCCCGGCGTAGGCCGCGGAGCGGTCCACCTTGGTCGGGTCCTTGCCGGAGAAGGCGCCGCCGCCGTGGCGGGCGACGCCTCCGTAGGTGTCCACCAGGATCTTGCGGCCCGTCAGGCCCGCATCGCCGTGGGGCCCGCCCACCACGAAGCGCCCGGACGGGTTGATGAGGATGCGGGTGTACTTGTCCACCAGCCCGGCGGGCACCACCTCGTCGATGACGTGCTTGCGCACGTCGGCCGCGATCTGCTCCTGGCTCACGTTGGCCGCGTGCTGGGTGCTCACGATGATGGTGTGGATGTGCTTGGGCTTGCCCTGCGCGTACTCCACGGTGACCTGCGCCTTCCCGTCGGGGCGCAGGTAGGGCACGATCCCCTCCTTGCGCACGATGGACAGGCGCTGGGTGAGCCGGTGGGAAAGGGCGATGGTCAGGGGCATCAGTTCCGGCGTCTCGTTGCACGCGAAGCCCACCATCATGCCTTGGTCACCCGCGCCCAGCGTCTCGATCTCCGAGGCCTCGGCCTTGCCGCGGTGCTCCAGCTCCGTGGTAACGCCCTGGGAGATGTCGGGCGACTGCTCGTGGATGCGGATCTCCACCTCGCACGTCTGCCAGTCGATGCCTGTGTCGGGGTTGTCGTAGCCGATGCGCTTGATCGTCTCGCGCACGATTTTCTCGTAGTCCACCGACGCCGTGGTGGTGATCTCGCCCAACACCACCACGAAGTTGGTGGTGGTGGCCGTCTCACACGCCACGCGCGCGGCGGGGTCCTGCGCCAGGATGGCGTCCAGGATCGCGTCGGAGACCTGGTCGCACAGCTTGTCGGGGTGGCCCTCGGTCACCGACTCGGACGAGTAAAGGTAGGAAGAGGACTCAGAAAACGTGGTGCCTTTGCTCGGCATGTGGCTTCCTCCTGGGGCTGATGGGGTCGGGACAGAGGTGGGTTAAGTGCCCGTCTCCCAACTTGCGAGGTACTTGGCCTGCTCGGGGGTGAGGGTGTCGGCGGCGACGCCCATGGCTGCCAGCTTGATGGCGGCGACCTCCTCGTCCAGCTCCTTGGGCACGTCGTACACGCCCACGGCCATCTCCTTGTGGTGCTTGACCATGTACTCGGCGCTGGTGGCCTGGTTGGCGAAGCTCATGTCCATCACGGCGGACGGGTGCCCCTCGGCGGCTGCCAGGTTCACCAGGCGCCCTTCGGCGATGAGGTTGATCTTGCGCCCGTCGCGCATCTCGTACTGCTCCACCATGTTGCGCACCGTCTTGTGGGAGACCGCCAGGTCCTCCAGCGCGCCGATGTTGATCTCCACGTTGAAGTGTCCGGAGTTGGCCACGATGGCCCCGCCCTTCATCACCTGGAAGTGCTCCAAGTTCAGGGCGTGCATGCCGCCGGTGACCGTGATGAAGATGTCGCCCAGCTTGGCGGCCTCGGCCATGGGCATCACCCGGTGCCCGTCCATCACTGCCTCCAGCGCGCGGATCGGGTCCACCTCGGTGACGATGGTCTGCGAGCCCAGCCCGCGTGCCCGCGAGGCCACGCCCCGCCCGCACCATCCGTAGCCCGCCACCACCACCGTCTTGCCCGCCCACAGCACGTTGGTGGCGCGGGTGATGCCGTCCAGGGTGGATTGGCCGGTGCCGTAGCGGTTGTCGAACATGTGCTTGGTGTCGGCCTCGTTCACCGCGATGATGGGGTAGCGCAGCGCGCCGGACTCGGCCATGCTCCGCAAGCGGATGACCCCGGTGGTCGTCTCCTCAGTGCCGCCGATGATGCCGCCCAGCAGCTCCGTGCGCTTGGTGTGCAGCATCGCCACCAGGTCCGCGCCGTCGTCCATCGTCATCTGGGGCTTGGCGTCCAGCACCGCGTTCAGGTGCTTGTAGTAGGTGTCGTTGTCCTCGCCCTTGATGGCGTAGGTGGGGATGTCGTACGCCAGGGCCAACGCCGCGGCCACCGGGTCCTGGGTGGAGAGCGGGTTGGAGGCGCACATACGCACGTCGGCCCCGCCAGCCTTCAGCGCGATGGCCAGGTTGGCCGTCTCCGTGGTGACGTGCAGGCAGGTGGCCAGCGTCACGCCCTTGAGGGGCTGTTCCTTGGCGAAGCGCTCCTTGATGAGCCGGATCACGGGCATCTCGCGGGCGGCCCAATCGATGAGCCGGACGCCCTCATCCACCAGTCCCGGGTCCTTGATGTCCGCCGGCTTGCCGTTGACTTGCATCGTTACTCCCTGACGTGCTCCCCCGTCCCTCGGAGGGGGTATTGGTGATTAACGGTGGGCGCTAGCCTTGGTCGGCGGGCTGGCCCGCCCGGATCCAGACGGGGGTGCCCTCTTCGATGTTGTACAGGTGGGCCGAGTCGAATCCCAGGGCCGCGGCCATCTCCGCCGCCAGCCCCGAGCGCACGCCCGCCGCGCAGATGAACAGCAGGTCGCGGTCCTTGGGCAGCTCCGCCTCGGCACGGGTCAGCATGTCGTCCACGGGCAGGTGCACCGCACCGCGCGCGTGACCGCCCTTCCACTCATCGGCGCGCCGCACGTCCACCACCAGCGCGCCCTCGAACTGCATCTGGAGCGCTTCCTGCACGCTGATGCGCCGGTAGGGCTCGCCGGGTTCCTGTCGTCCGTATGCCATGATGTGCTCCTTCCGCGTCTCCCCTGAAGGGGGCTAGGTGGTCTCGTAGTAGCGACCGATTATGGGCCGCAGACGCGCGAGCGCCTGCGGCGGGACCAGTTCTCTCGCGGTGACCAGCGCCGTCGCCAGCGCGTCACCGCAGGTACATCGCTTGCGTGCGCCGATGCGCGGGAGCAGGAGGGCCAGCGCCTTGCGGGACGCAGCCACGTTGCGCGCCAGGTTTTCCAGTACCATCTCCACCGACACGTCCTCGTGCCCCTCCCGCCACGAATCATAGTCGGTGGCCGTGGCCAGCACCGCGAAGCACAGCTCCGCCTCGCGAGCCAGCTTGGCCTCGGGCAGTGCCGTCATGCCGATGATGCTCGCCCCCCAGGAGCGGTACAGCGCCGACTCGGCGCGGGTGGAGAAGGCGGGCCCCTCCATCACCAGGTAGGTGCCGCCCCGGTGGACGGTGGCCTCGGTGTCGTCGGCCGCGTCCGCAAGCAGCTCGGACAGCTCCTGGCAGAACGGGTCGGCCAGGGCCACGTGGGCCACCAGCCCCTCGCCGAAGAAGGTGGAGGGGCGGGACTTTGTGCGGTCGATGAGCTGGTCGGGCACCACCATGTCCAGGGGGGCGATGGGCTCCTGGAGGGAGCCCACGGCGCTGACGGAGATGAGCCGCTCCACGCCCAGGGCCTTCATCGCCCACACGTTGGCGCGCACCGGTATCTCCGAGGGCAGAATGCGGTGCCCCACGCCGTGGCGCGGCAGGAAGGCAACCGCCACCCCCTCCAGCTCGCCGATGGTGATGGCGTCGGACGGGGGGCCGAAGGGCGTGTCCACGCTAAACTGGCGCACGTTGGCTAGCCCTTCCATCTGGTAGAGGCCTGTGCCGCCAAACACGCCCACACGGGCCTGGGGCTGTGTGCTCACGCGCTCACCCCCTGCGCCGCGCCTGCCGTCGCGATGGCCGCTAGGTAGGGTGCCCGCAGCACGCCGCGCTCGGTGATGATGGCGCTAATGAGCCGTGCGGGCGTCACGTCGAAGGCGGGGTTGCGCACGCCGATGCCCTCGGCGGCGATGCGTTGGCCGCCCAGGTGCGTCACCTCGTCCTCAGGGCGCTCCTCGATGACGATGGCCTCGCCCGTGGGGGTCGCCGGGTCCACCGTGCTCATGGGAGCGGCCACGTAGAAGGGGATGCCGTGCGCGTGGGCCAGCACCGCTAGGGTGTAGGTGCCCACCTTGTTGGCCGTATCGCCGTTGCCGGCGATGCGGTCCGCCCCCACCACCACCGCGCCCACCGCACCCTTGGCCATGAGCACGCCAGCCGCCGAATCGGCCAGCAGGCGCGCGGGGATGCCCAGGCGCACCAGCTCGTAGGCGGTCAGGCGCGCGCCCTGGAGCCAGGGGCGGGTCTCGGTGCAGAACACGCTGATGCCGCGCCCCGCCTCCCACGCTGCCCTGATGACACCCAGCGCCGTGCCGTAGCCCGCTGTGGCCAGCGCCCCGGTGTTGCAGTGGGTCAGCACGCCACCGCGCTCCGGCAGCAGGCTTGCCCCGTTCTGGCCGATGGCCCGGTTGGTGGCGATGTCCTGCTCGCGGAGCCCGTGGGCGAGGGCAAGCAGGCGCTCGCGCGCCTCGCTCAGGGACCGCGCGCCGCACGCCGTCTGGAGCGCGCGCTCAACGGCCCAGGCCAGATTCACCGCCGTGGGCCGCGCAGCGGCCAGGCGCGCGGCGTCGGTCTCCAGTGCGGCGAGCCAGCGGGGCAGGGGGGCGTCAGGCAGGCGGATGGCGTGGGCCGCCAGGGCGTACG